>WGAD01000173.1 GCA_015489255.1 Anaerolineales bacterium
CGCCCGCGCTGCTCGAAGTCTCTCCCCCGCCGGGTAGCACGATCTCGCTGAGGCCGCGCATACGCTTCACCTTCAACCAGGCTATGGAGATGGCAGCCACCGCCGCCGCCATCCACGGGCTGCCGCCCGGCTCCTGGACGTGGGAGGATGAACGGACGCTGCTCTACCAACCCGCCGCTGCGCTGCCCCTGGAAACCCGTTTGGAAATCGAGCTGACGACCGCCGTCCAGGCGGCCAATGGCCTGAACCTGCCGGCCCGGCAAATCCTGCCCTACTACACCCCCGCTCCGCTCCGCGTGGCCGCTGCCATCCCGGAACCGGCCAGCGCCTTCGTTTCGCCAACGACGGAAGTCATCCTCGCCTTCAATCAACCCATGGTGCCGCTTGGCGTTCCCCCGGAGGAGAGCGCCCCGGCTTTTTCTCTCTCGCCCGCCGTCCCCGGGCAAGGGCGCTGGATCAACACCAGCACCTACCAGTTCACCCCCGAACAGCCGTTAGCTGGCGGCCAAACCTACCGCGTGGTCCTCAACCCCGACCTGCGCAGCCTGGCCGGCGTGCCGCTGGATGCCCCCCTGGAATGGCCGTTTTCCGTCGCCCTGCCCACGCTCACCGCCGTTTCTCCAGACCCGGCAGAGGAGGAACGCATCGATCTGGACGCCGAATTCTCGCTGACCTTCGATCAGCCAATGGACAGGGACAGCGTGGAAGCCGCCTTCCAACTGCTGGACCGGGACGACACGCCCATCGCCGGGCAATTTCTCTGGGAGGATAACGACCGCCAGATGACCTTTGTCCCCGACGAACGGCTCCCGCGCGGCAGCCGCATCCAGCTGCTGCTGGGTCTGCAAGCCCGCGCCCGCAGCGGAGGCATCCTCGCCCAGGGTTTTCAGGCCAGTTACCAGACCTGGGATCATTTCGCCTTCGAAACCTACACCGCTTCTTTTGACATCTGGGGCGACAGCCTCCAGCTGCGCTTCAGCGCCCCTTTGGATCCAGATCAAGACTTCAGCAGCCTGGTGCAATTCTCACCTCTCGCCAATTGCAACGCATTTTCCTACGACAACGAATTTCTGCATTTTTACTGCCCAGGCTGGGCCTTGCAACGAGACAGCCTCTATACGCTCACCCTCTCCCCCGATCTGCGCGACCGCTGGGGGCAGCGCCTGGGGCAGGAGACGCAGATCTCAATAGAAGTGCCCCCAGCCGAACCCTATGCCGCACTGCCTCACATGTACTGGCGTTCCTTCCTGCTGGTGCCGCCAGAACGCCCGCAAATTCTCATCCAGCATGCCCGCCTGGACGGCTTTTCGCTGCGCCTGCAACCGCTAGACGCGCCGACCTTCATCAACACCGCCTACGATGCCAACACCACCCCTTTCCCCGTCAGCGGGACCTCCTGGTATCAGCCGCTCAACGACGACGACGCGCGCATCCACACCACGGCCCTTCCTCTGGCGCCCGACGATAGGCTTCCTACCGGCTTCTACACCATCGGCATCACCGGAGAAACGCAGGAGGCCACCGAGGCATTGCAGATGCGCAACCAGTTGTTCCTCATCTCCAGTTACCTCAACGTCAGCCTGAAGATCGGCGCCCGCGGCGCGCGCGTCTGGGTTGTGGATGCCCGCACCGGCAACCCGGTTTCCCGGGCTGCCGTCCGTTTGTACCACAACGGCCAGGCCATCGCTTCCGGCCAAACGGATGACGAAGGTCTCTGGCAACTCGACGCCGACATGCCGATCGACGATAACACCTTCTTTGCCGTTGTCGTCGGCCAGCCCGGGCAGGAAGACTTTGGCTACAGCGATGTGTACATGACCGACGGACTGGATGAAAGCGTCTACGCCTCGTTGCGCGGCGAAGAAAACCATCTCTACCTGTACACCGATCGCCCTATCTACAAGCCGGGGCAAACGATCTACTTTCGTGGCATCCTGCGGCGCAGCTTCGATGCCCGTTACACCCTACCGAATGACCTGCAACAGGCCGTTTTACAAGTTCAGGGGCCAGATTATCAGACCCTGGAAGAAATCCCCCTGACGATCGATGATTGGGGTATCTTTCATGGGGAATACACCCTCAGCCCCAACGTCGAACCCGGCGAATACCTCCTCTACCTGGAAGACTGGGGCAGCGTGCGCGTGAGGGTGGCACATTACGTCAAGCCGGCTTTTGCCTTCTCTTTCCCCAATGCACCCAACGTTCTGATCGGCGGGCGCGACGAAACGCTCTCACTCTCTGCCCGTTATTACTTCGATGCGCCCGTCAACAACCTGGACGTAAAATGGGCGTTTTATGAACAGCCTGTGCAATTCAACCAGCAGGGCTACACCATCGGCCTGCCACCAGACTGCGACTGGTACACGTTTTTTACCTGCGAGACCTGGCTGAACGACGGCAGCGGCCGCACGGATGCCCAAGGCAGGCTGACCATCCCGCTGCCCGCGGCGGCAGATTATCCGCGGCAGCTGCGGCTGTCCGTCTTTGCAGAGGACGAAAGCGGCAACGGGATCAACGTTTCCGAAGAATTTCGCCAATACTCCGCCGACGCGCTGATCGGCCTGCGCCTGAAAGATTGGGTTGCCAGCCTGGACGACGGATTGCGCCTAGAAACGCAAATCTTCGACGCACAGTTGCGCCCGCGGGCGGTCA
>WGAD01000174.1 GCA_015489255.1 Anaerolineales bacterium
TCGTGCAGCAGGCGTTCAATGCGGGCGATGACCATTTCCAGGGCGGTCAGGTTGTGGCCGCCTTCGGGGATGATGATATCGGCGTAGCGTTTGGACGGCTCAACGAACTCCAGGTGCATGGGGCGGACGGTGGACAGGTATTGCCGGACGACGGATTCTGTCGTTCGCCCGCGTTCGCTGATATCGCGTTGCAACCGGCGGATGAAGCGAATGTCGGCGTCTGTATCGACGAAGATTTTGATGTCAAAACGGTCGCGCAACTCGGGTTCGGCGAAGATCAGGATGCCCTCGACCAGGATCACGCCACGCGGTTTGACGGTGAAGGTGCGTTCTGTGCGGCTGTGGGTGGCGAAATCGTAGATTGGCACCTGCACGGCGTGCCCGGCTTTGAGTTGTTCGATGTGTTGAATGAGGAGGCCGGTTTCCAGCGAGTCGGGGTGGTCGAAGTTGACTTCCGCCCGGCGGGCGGGCGGAAGGCCGCTCAGGTCTTTGTAATAGGCATCGTGTTGCAAAAAAGAGATGCGTTCCGGACCGACGCGCTGCAAGATGGTTTGGGCGACGGTCGTTTTCCCGGAACCGGAACCGCCGGCAATGCCAATGACGAGGGGCGTTTTTCTGCTCATGGCTCAATTATAAGGCATCAGCGCCGTTTGAACCGTTTTCTCAACGTTTGCCAGAGCGGACAGCGATCGTACACGCCCAGATATGCAAGGAGCAGCCCAATGAGCACCAGCACAACGGCCTGGTTGAACAGCCCCCAGGATACAAGGATGAGGCCAAACCCCAGGCGCAGAATGCGTTCTCCACGAGAGAGGGAAAGGGTAACCTCACCGCCGCTGGCCAGCGATTCAAAGATCTGACGGTAGCTGGCCTCGCTCTGGGCACCGGTGTAGCGTTTGACGATCTTGCCATCGCGCACGATGAGCAGGGTGGGAATGCCCAGGATCTTCAGTTCTTGCAATAGTTTCTGGTTTTGATCAGCGTTGATGGCGCGGAATTTGACTTTGCCGCGGTATTCTACGGCCAGCTTTTCGAGGATAGGCTTGGTCACCTTGCAGGGGACGCACCAGGGCGCCCAGAAATCTATGACCTGAGGCAGGGGTTCGCGCTGAATTTGTTTTTGAAATTGGGCCAGGTTCATCGGGTCATCACCTCCAAAAAGTTTCTGTTGTTCTGATGGTTGGGGCGGCAAAACGTTACAAACGCTCAGGGCAGGTTTGCAAAAAAACAGGCCAGCGGCGACGGCTGGCCTGCAAGGGAGGAAAAGGCGCTCAATCGTAAACGTAGGCAATGCCGACAACACCTGGGCCGATGTGGGTGCCGATCACCGGGCTGACGGTGGTGAGCATACTTTCCACGGGCTGAAGGCGATCTTCCAGGGTTTGCAGCAGGGCACGGGCTTCGTCTTCTGCGTTACTGTGCAGGGTGGCGATGCGCACGTTGCTTTGGCCGGCGGTCTTTTCGGCGGCGATCTCGGCCACGCGGGCGATGGCGCGCTTTTTGGTGCGCACCTTTTCTACCGAATCGACCCGTCCATTCAAAATGGCGAGCACGGGCTTGAGGTTGAGCATCGTTCCCAGCAGGCGCTGCGCACCGCCGATGCGCCCGCCGCGGTGCAGGAATTCCAGCGTCTCCACCACGAAATAAACGCCGTGGTTTTGCCGCGCCCGATCGATAGCCTTCAGACAGTCGGTCAAGCCCCCGCCTTGCTCTGCCGTTCGGGCGGCGGCCAGCACCTGAAAACCCAACCCCATGGCGGTGCTGAAGGAATCCACAATATGAATGTGCGCCGTGGCCGATTCGGGAAGCATATCTCGCGCCTGGTAGGCCGATTGCAACGTGCCGGATAACTTGCTGGAGATGAAAACGCCGATGATGTCTTCGTACCCCTCGTCCAGCAAGCGCTCGAAGGCCTCTTTCATGCTGGCAATGCTGACTTGCGAGGTGGTGGGCATCACTTCGGCGGCGGCCAGGCGGCGGTAAAATTCATCGGGCTGAATATCTACCCCGTCCAGAAAAGTTTCCTCGCCCCAAATGAGGATCTGCGGCAAGACGGTGATCGCGTATTGTTCGATCAAGGCTTGCGGAATATAGGCCGTGCTGTCGGTCACAAAAGCGATTTTGCGCATAAGATATTGCCTCCAAAGTTTGTTCAGCGCTGGTTTTAACACGCAGAACGGCCAGAAGTTACACCCCCCGATTAGGGTATAATTAGCCAGATATTTCATGTTTCAGGAGGCCACCTTGGCATTTACACCGTTTGCATGGTTCATCAACAAAATCTTGGGCGTTTTTTCGCTGGATATTGCCATCGACCTGGGCACAGCGAATACCCTGGTGGCCGTACATGGCAAGGGCATTGTGATTAATGAACCCTCCTGGGTGGCGATTGAAAAACGCAGCAAAATGCCGCTGGCGATCGGGCGGGCGGCCAAAGAGATGCAGGGCCGGGCGCCAGCCAATGTGCAAGTGATCCGCCCGTTGCGCGACGGGGTGATCTCAGATTTTGATATGGCCCGCCTGATGCTGGAATTTTTCATCGGCAAGGTGCACGAACAAAGCGCCGTTCCTTTTCCCAGCCCGCGGGTGATTGTGGGCATCCCCGCCGGGGTGACCGAGGTGGAAAAGCGCGCGGTGTACGATGCCGCCCGGGCGGCA
>WGAD01000175.1 GCA_015489255.1 Anaerolineales bacterium
GCGCAGGGTGGGGCGAATGGGCGGTGTCAGGTAGAGGCGCGAGCCGCGTACATGCAGCCGATCGGCGGGCAACTCCAGGCGCAGGCTGTCTTCCAAGAAGGTTTGCAGCCAGGCGCGTTGCGTGCGGTTTGGCGCGGACAGGCGGGCCGACGGCAAAGTCTCTGCCGGGGGCTGTGCAGATCGCCGCAGGCAAGCCACAAAATGCCCCTCGCCTTCCAGACGGTGCGGCCACAGGCGGACGGTCGCACGCAGTTTCTCCGGTAAGCCCAACCATTCTGGATGCCCGCTATCGAACCCTGGGTAATGAGGCAGGTCTTCCAATGAGAAGTCGGGGTGCGTCTCCAGGAAGTTTGCCAGCACCGCTTCGTTTTCTTCTGGCGCAAAGGTGCAGGTGGAATAGAGCAAGCAGCCTCCCGACCGCACCAGGCGAGCTGCTGTGTGCAGGATGTTCTTCTGGCGCAAGGCGCAGCCGTGCACCATTTCGGGCGACCAATCGCGGCGGGCGTGGGCATCTTTGCGGAACATGCCCTCTCCCGAGCAGGGGGCATCGACCACCACGCGGTCGAAATAGGCGCCGAAATGAGCCGCCAGCCGTTCGGGCGTTTCGTTGGTAATGATGACGTTGCCCGCTCCCCAGCGTTCCAGGTTTTGCGCCAGGTGACCAATGCGCCTGGTTTTGATCTCGTTGGCTACCAGCAGGCCGCGTCCGCCCATTTGGGCGGCGATGTGTGTGGCCTTGCCGCCCGGCGCGGCGGTCAGATCTAGGATGCGCTCGCCGGGCTGTGGCGCCAAAAGGGCGCCGGGGGCCATGGCGGAGGGGTCTTGCAGGTAGTACAACCCGCAGCGGTGCCAGGGGTGTCCGCCGGCTGGCAGACCCTCGTCCAGGTAAAAGGCCTGGGGACACCAGGGGACCGGATCGCCCAGCGGAAAGGGGGAGCGTTGTTGGAACGCCTGGGGGGATATCTTCAGGGAGTTGACGCGCAAGGCGCGCCGCGGCGCTGCCTGGAGGGCATTGAAAAAGGCCGGGTATTCTGCGCCCAGCCAGTTCTTCATGCGGTGGAGAAAAAGCGGCGGCAGATCGGTCATTTCTTGCGTCTCTTGCGCAGGCTTTCATAATAAGGGGGCACGTCCAGCGCGAGAATGCGGCACAGACGGGAATCCAACATGCGGGTGCGAATGCGCGGGTCGATCTCTTCCAGGCCTTGCGTGGTGGTGATGACGGTGGGCAGTTTGGTGTTGTAGCGGTGGTTGAACAACTGGTAGAGCTTCTCGCGCACCCAGGGCGTCATGTTTTCGGTGCCCAAATCGTCCAGCACCAGGATGGGGGCATTGCGCACCTGCTCAAAGCGGCGGTCGTATGTGGTGGCGCTTTGAGGAGCGAAGGTGGCGCGCAGATGGTCGAGGAGATCGGGGACGATGACGAAGAGCGCTTCGTGCCCGTTTTGCTGGCAAAAATTGGCGATGCCGGCGGCCAGGTGCGTCTTGCCGGTGCCGGATTCACCCAAAAGCACAAGCCAGCCCTGCGGCGCTTCAGCGAAGGCTGCCGCAGCTTTGAAGGCTTTGTCCAGGCTGCGGCGGCGGTCGGCGGGCAGGTCGTTGCGCGGTTCGAAATTGTTCAGGGTTTTGTCGGCCAGGTCGCTGAGCGAGGAGAGGATATCGTTACGGCTTTCGAAGTGCGGGTCGCGGTAATCGGGCGCGTTGAGAAAGACGTGCTGTACGAGGTTGCGGTCCTTCAGGCGAGATTGCAAACGCTCATCCAGGGAATCCAAGCTCAGGTTGGTGGTGATGACCGTCGGCAATTGGTTGATATAGCGGAAGTTGAGGATCTGGAAGAGTTTTTCTTGCGCCCAGGCAGTGGCGTTTTGGGTGCCGAGGTCGTCGATGACCAGCAGCTGAATGTTGCGGACGCGGGTAAAGCGTTCTTCGTAGGTGGTATCGCGGCTGTCGAAGGCGGCGCGCAAGCTGTCTAGCAGGTCTGGGGCGGTGACGAACAAGGTGGGCACGCCGAGATCGACGGCCTGGTTGGCGATGGCGGCGGCCAGGTGGGTCTTTCCTACGCCGGTAGGCCCTTGCAACAGCAGCCAGCCGTTCATTTGCCGGGCGAAGGTGCGGGCAAAATCATATGCGCTGGCCAGTGTTTTGGCGTAACGTTCGGGCAAACCGACGCGCCCGTACGGGTTGAACCGGTCGAAGGTCAGGTCTTTGAGCGCATCGAGGTTACTGTAGGAGAAAAGTTGATCGCGTACGGCCTGCACTTGCTTGCGCGCCAGGCAGGTGCAGGGAACCAGGCGGCCAAATTCCGGATGGTTGACGGGCAAGTCGCGGGCGAGGTAGCCCAATCCCTGGCAGTGCGGGCAGTTGGGATCGCCGGGCAGCGAGGAAGGTTCAGGATTCGATGAAGTCGGCGAACTTTCCTTTTCGATACCGGCTGTCAGTTTCTGAATGATTTTGTCGATCCTGTTGGGAGACATGGCCTTCTTCTTTCCAGCGTTTGAGGATGGCTTCAACATAGCGCCAGTGGCGCACGTTTCTTTTGACGGCGATCTCGATGGCTTCCGCGATCCAGGGGGCCGGGTAGGCGGCTTCGGCGTCGCGCAGGGCGTCGGCGATCAGCGGGCTGAGCGGGCCGATGTGTTCTTCGTAGAGCCGGTAGATGTTGGGGCGCGGCTGTGGCGGCAGATCGTCGAGGCGGTCGGGCGGCGTCCATTGGCCTCGTTGCCAGGAAGCCAGCAGCAAGCGCCCGCGCGGCGAGTTGAGGAGGTAGAGGCGGCGTCCCTCGCGGGAGGCCGTGAGCAGGAGACCGATGGCCACAGCGGCCTGCAGGCCGCGGCCCAGAGCGGCTGCGTCCAGACCGCTGGCGGCTTGGGCTTCTGGCCCGGTCAGGGCTTCTTCGTCCAGCGCGGGCAGGTTGTCTGGCCTCGATTGCAGCCGCCAGAGGGCGTAGAGGGCGGTTTTGATGTCTTCCACACGTTGCAACCGGGGCAAGAGGTGCAAGAAGAACGATTGTGGAACGGGGACGAAGGTTTCCTGGCTGTCAAAACCCTGGAAATCCGTCATGCGCGGGTCTCCATCGGTTGATCGAAGTCGGTGGAGCGGTACACGGCGTTGCGGAAGAGCGTTTGTTCTTTGACGAAGATCAGTTCGACGGTATCGGTGGGGCCGTTGCGGTGCTTGGCAACGATGATCTCCGCCTTGCCTTTGTGCGGGCTGTCTTTGTTGTAGTACTCGTCGCGGTAGATGAACATGACGATATCGGCGTCTTGTTCCAGGCTGCCCGATTCGCGCAGGTCGGAGAGTTGGGGGTGCTTGTCGGTACGTTGTTCCACGGCGCGCGAAAGCTGGGCCGCAGCGATGACGGGCACGTTCAGCTCGCGCGCCAGAATTTTCAGGTTGCGCGAAATGTAGGAGACCTCTTGCACGCGGTTATCGTTGCGCGAGTCGCCGCCCATCAATTGCAGGTAGTCGATGATGACCAGGTCCAGGCGGTGTTCCATGTGTAAGCGGCGGCATTTGGTGCGCAGTTGCATGGGGGTAATGGCTGGCGTATCGTCGAGGAAGATTTTGGCCTGCCCCAATTGTTCGATGCCCTCGGCGAGCAGGGTCCATTCGTGTTCGTTCAGCTGGCCGGTGCGCAGGCGCCGGGAATCGATGCCGGTTTGCTGGGAGAGCAGGCGTTGCACCAGCTGTTCGT
>WGAD01000176.1 GCA_015489255.1 Anaerolineales bacterium
GCAAAACCTCCCCCGGGCGCAAGGCAGCCGCAGCCGCCTCGGCCTGCGGGCCGAGACAATCGGGCACGAAGGTCACCTCGCGGCCCAGCAAACCGGCCAGGTAACCGGCCACCGGCTCCAGCGAGAACTCTGGTTTGCGCTCGCCCTTCGGGCGCCCCAGGTGCGATATCAAAATAACGGCGGCCTCGTTGTCCAGCAGGTACTGGATGGTCGGCAGCGCGGCGCGGATGCGGGTATCATCGGTCACCTGCCCGTCTTTCAGCGGGACGTTGAAATCTACGCGCACCAGCGCTTTTTTGCCGCGCACCTCTACATCGCGGATGGTTTTCTTGTTGAACATATCCGGCTCCTCAGGAATTGGATACGATTAGGGTTGAATTCCTATCAAGACCAGTGGGACAGCGGGTACGCTGCGCCCGTGCCGCAAAATGTTGTACAGCTCCCCTTCATAGTAAGCGATGCCTGAACTCATCTGCCTTTGCATGGATTTCATGGGCAAAATCTCCACACCGACATCAATTTGATCGCGCATATAGAACGCCAAGTGCTTGACAAATAAATCATAAGCCACAAAAGCATATTTTCCAAATTGCACTTCTATTGCCACGCGTTCTTTCAAGTAATCTGTTTGATTGTAGCTGCGTATTGGCAAAAATCCTGCCCGTTCAATGTCTTCTTTCTGTTTTTCCGGGGGCAAGGGCAATATCTGGCGCACGATCTTTTCGTCTTCAGCGACCCAATAAGACACCCGATGTTCGGCCCACCCTCTTTTCTGTAATTGCGCTTTGAAGGCTTCATTCAGCGCCACAGGGCTGTAGAGCAAATTCCCTTGCCGTTTTTTCTCTCTGGAGACTTTCGTTTGGCAGGATTGCGCATCAATGTTGTGCACAACATCCAGAATTTCCTGCCACACCGTCTTTCTGTGCATCAGCAAGAACTCATGGCCGTTCAGATGTGAATAAATTTTGGCAACCTGCATTGTTATTTCCTGCGATCTTTTACTGCATCGTCAGAGAAAAGCGACATCTGCTCTTTCCATTCATCGGGAATACGCGCTATCTTCTCTTTACCCGTAGGCTGGTACACCGGTTTACCAAGCGGGCGTATTTTCAATTCGCCGCGCCAGAACGCACTTAACCGCTTCCTGGTAATGTCTACATACTTTGCTTCTTTTTCACTTCCGGCGGCGCGCCGCCCCTGTTTGATGGCTGCAATCAACGACGTTCCAGCGCCGGCATAGGGATCCAGCACCCAATCATCCGGATGGGTCAACGCCAGCACACATCGTTCGGCCAATTCAATGGGGAATTGCGCCGGATGCGCCGTTTTTTCCGGATGATTGGCCTTCACGTTGGGAATATCCCACAGCCCTGTCTCCCATTCCGTTTGCATGAGCTTCCAGATGTCCGACGGATTTTTTCCCTTGGGGTTTCCAGAAGGAAGCCCTTTTTTGGGGCCTTTAAAGTGCCGTTTGCCGGGGTACTTCGAAGGCACGCGCACATCATCCAGGTTGAAAACGTATGTATCGCTTACCGTAAACCACAACAACGTTTCATAGCGCCCGGAAAAGCGTTTTTTCGCGTGCAGGCCATGCCCAAAGTGCCATACGATCCGATTGCGTAATTTAAAACCCAGACGTTTGATCATCGGGTAATAAAAGACATCCAGAGGAAATACCTCTCCCCGATGAACGTAATTTCCCACTTGCCAGCACAAGCTGCCTGTCTCTTTCAACACCCGCCGAATTTCTTGCAGCAGCGGTTCCTGTTCTGCCAGGTATGCATCTAACGATCTGCTTTTCTCGTATTCTTTGCCAACGTTATAAGGGGGTGAGGTAATCACAAGTTGAATACTGGCGTCGGGCAGGGTGCGCAAAAAATCCAACGCCAAGCCATGATACAGCACCACGTTAGCCTGCGGTTCAAACTCCGATGCAATTTCCATCTGCGGGAATAATACGTTCCCAGACACAGGTACCTCCCATGACCGTTGGTCTACAAACCATACCCTATCAGGATGCAGGGCGCGATGAATAATCGTCTCGGCACATTGCGCTGGCGCGAACGATCGACAAAAAAGGGGCAGAAGTCGTCTGCACTCCTGCCCCTTGCCAAATGCTTACAGGCTCTTGGCCATCAGGGCGGCCAGGTCTGCCGTGCGGCAGGAGTAGCCCCATTCGTTGTCGTACCAGGTGACCACCTTGACCATGTTGTCGCCCATTACCATCAGCGAGTCGGCGTCGATGATGGAGGAGCGCGGGTCGCCCTTGAAGTCCATCGAGACCAGCGGCTCTTCGCTGTAGCCCAAGATGCCCTTCATCGGGCCTTCCGCCGCAGCCTTGAAGGCGGCCTTCAACGCCTCCAGGGTGACCGGCTTTTCAGTTTCGGCCACGAAATCGACGATCGAGACGGTCGGCGTGGGGACGCGCAGGGCGTAGCCGTCGAATTTGCCCTTCAGTTCGGGGATGACCAGGCCGACGGCCTTGGCCGCGCCGGTGGTGGTCGGGATGATGTTCAGCGCCGCGGCGCGGGCCCGACGCGGGTCCTTCTTGTGCGCCAGGTCCAGGATGCGCTGGTCGTTGGTGTAGGAGTGGACGGTGGTCATCAGCCCTTTGACGATGCCAAACTGGTCGAGCACAACCTTGGCGGCCGGGGCCAGGCAGTTGGTGGTGCAGGATGCGTTGGACACCACGCTGTGTTTGGCCGGGTCGTAATCGCCTTCGTTGACGCCCAGCACCACGGTCACGTCTTCGCTCTTGGCCGGCGCCGAGATGATGACCTTCTTCGCGCCGCCCTTCTTGATGTGTGACCATGGGCCGGGGTCTTTGCCGGCATCGCGGAAGACGCCGGTGGCCTCGATGACGATGTCCACACCCAGTTCGCCCCAGGGGATGGCGCCGGGGTCGCGCTCGGCGAAGACCTTGATGCGCTGACCATCGATCACCAGGTCGCCGTCCACCACTTCCACCGGGCCGGGGTAGATGCCGTAATTCGAGTCGTACTTGAAAAGATGCGCGTTGGTGTCGGCGTCGAAGAGATCGTTCACCGCCACGACCTGCAATTCGTCGCCGTGGCGCTCTTTGATGGCCTTCAACACCTGCCGCCCGATGCGGCCAAACCCGTTGATGCCTATCTTCACAGTCATGGAATTACCTCCTGAGGTCATATTGTGAACACACTCACAAATTGTATCATAACCAATCCGGCGAAATCCCCCGCCAGCGGGCGTACAGGCGCAAAATTTCCTCGGCCAGGCGATCGGCATTGTGGCGCCCTGGCCGCTCCGGGTCGGTGAGATCGGCCAGGTGCACCCGCTCATCGCCCAGGGTGCGTCCGTCCGCCCGCACCCATTCCACGCCAGACGGCAGGGGCAAATCGTACCGCTGATTGCATAATACCACGTCGAAGAGTTCTTCGCCAACATGCGCCTCGAGCGCATGGACGTGATCGTAGCAGGAATAGGCATCGGTTTCCCCGCGTTGGGTCACCATATTGCACACAAAGACCTTCAGCGCTGGCGAGGCTTTCATCGCTTCCAGCAAATCGCGCACCAGCAGATTGGGCAGCAAACTGGTGTACAGGCTGCCCGGCCCCACCACAATAAGATCGGCCTGCAAAATGGCGCGCAAAACCGGCGGAAAGGCCGGAGCATCGGGCGGCTCCAGCCAGACGCGGCGAATGCGCCCTCCCAGACGGGGGATCTGGCTTTCGCCGCGCACGCGAATGTTTTCATTGGTCACCGGCACGATCACATCCGCCGCCAGGCGGACGTTGTGCAGGGTGGAGGGCAACACCCGCCCGCGCACGCCCAGCAC
>WGAD01000177.1 GCA_015489255.1 Anaerolineales bacterium
GCCTTCTTCCACCGTCTGCTGACGATCGGACCGGTGCACTTCTCCGACTGGCTGGACCTGGGCGCCCTGCTGCTTGCCGGCCTGGCGCTGGGTTTCGGCTGGCGGCATCTGCGTCCCGATGCGCGCATTTATGCGCTGGCAACGCTGTTGCTCCTCTTCACCCGTGGCGCCACCCCTCACCTGCTGGATAGCTTCAGCCGCTATGCTCTCACCCTGACGCCGCTCTGGCTGCTGATGCATCGGCTGTCGCCTCGCTGGCAAATGGCGCTTGGTCTGGCGGGAGGGGTGTTGCAAACATTCTTCTTGCTCGCGTTTTTTCGGGGCGCCTGGGTCGCCTGACCGTTTTCACTTGCCGGCAGCCGTCGTCTCCTCGCGCGGATCGGCCCCGGCGTACAAACGGCCATCCGGGCCGACGACGATCGCGCCCACTGCGCCAAAGCGTTTGTCCCAAACCGGGTCTTCAATCGGGGTGTAGCCCATCGCAGCCAGCTCGTCCGCCACTTCCGCGTACAAATCGGCTTCCAGGCGAATACCGCCCGGGGTCGCTTCGTGCGGGTAGAAAGATGAAGGCGCCGAAACGGAATAGAAGCGTGGCGCAGAAATGGCTTCCTGCACATCCATGCCGAAGACCGCCATGTTCAGAAAGACCTGCACCAGCGCCTGTGATTGCATATCGCCGCCCGGCGTGCTGTACGCCATCCAGAACTGACCATCTTTGAACACGACCACTGCATGCGGTGTAATGCGCGGACGCTTGCCAGGGGCCAGGGCGTCCGGCGAGGCCGGGTCCAGGTAAAATTGCTCCATGCGGGTACCCAGGTTGATGCCCGTGCCGGGCACCATGGGCGTCTTGGGAAAGTCGGAGGGCGTCATCACCAGGGCGTTGCCTTCTCCGTCCACCACCACCAGCTGACTGGTATCCTGACCTACGGCAAAGGTCATGTCCAGGCTTTCGGGCAGCCGGGCGTTTTCGCCCAGCGGCGGAACGTAGGGGGTGTAACCGGCGATTGCGCCAGGAGGCGGCAACATGCCAAAAGCCTGCCCGGGCGTCATCTGGGCGCGCCGTTGCGCGGCGTAGTCTTTGCTCAAGAGCACGTCCAGCGGCACATCCACAAAGGCGCTGTCGCCCACGTAGGCTTCGCGGTCGGCCATCGCCAGTTCAATCGCCTGGGTGACGGTGTGGATGTATTCAGGGGAATTATGCCCCATGCTTCGCAAGTCGATGCCTTCCAGGATCTGCAACACCAGCGGTTCCATGATGCCCTGTGACCAGGTGCCGTTGCCAAAGAAGGTATATTCGCCATACGAACCGCTGACCGGCTGCTCCCAACCGCCGCTGTAAGCGGCCAGGTCTTCCGCGGTAAACAATCCTCCCGCTTCTGCGTGAAAATCAACGATTTTGGCGGCAATTGGACCGCGGTAGAAGTAATCCCAAACGGCCTGCAGGCCGTCTTCGCGCGTTCCACCGTTCTGCAGAACCGTTTGCTCGGCGGCGGCCATTGCCTCCCAGGTGTCGGCCAGGTCGGGGAAGGTCAGCCGTTCGTGCAGGTAAAAAGGTCGCCAAAACTGCCCTTTGAGCCAAACGCGCACGTTTTCGGGCATCAACACGGCAAAGCCAATGCGTTCGATGGTGGACAGATCCATATTCCGGTAGATAATGGCGTGCAACGGAAAACCCTCGCGGGCAATTTGGATGGCCGGCGCGGCAACCTGAGAGAAGGACATTGTGCCGCAGTCGCTCAGCAGGCCGACAATGACATCCGGCGAAGCCGGCACCAGCTGCGCCCAGATGTTCGTGGCCGGGATGGCTTCCCAACCGCGCTCGCGGAAGGCCTCCAGGGTGGCCGCCTGCGGCGCCTTGCCGGCCCCGATGTAACTGCGCACTTCCCCGGTTTGCGCATCGTAATACATGGCAGGCGCCACGCCAACGAAGGAGGCCGCCTCGCCATGGGTCACGTTGATTGTCAATAACGCAGCTACGGCCGCATCGCAGGCATTGCCGCCCTGCTCCAGAATGGAAACCGCCGCCTCGGTTGCCCAGGGCGTGCCGGTTACAACGGCATATTCCTCGCCAGTCACCAGCGCCCGCGGCTGACCGGTGCGGTCGGTGTACGTCATGATTTCCGGCTGTTTGGGCAAAAAGAGATACACCAGGCCCAGCAACAGCACGAGGGCCGTCAGGGCCAGGGCAAACCACTTTGCCAGACGTTTGATCTTTGTCATCGGCACTCCCGTTCAGTGTTCATGGATCAATGATTAGATGATTGCCTATTATACTGGAAGTATTGCCAGCCTTCTTCACGGGCAAGCCAAAGCGCTCAAGAAATGGTGCGCGTGTCCCCAACGAAAACGGCGGCTTGCACGCACTCGCACAAGCCGCCGGCCTCAGATTTTGCGCTTCATCTGTTTCATTTTTGCCCGTCGCGAGGCAGGCCAATCTCCAATCGTCCTGCGCGCAAGCGCACCGGGTAGGCAGGGATATCTTGCACGGCAGGCAGGCTGAGCGCCCGGCCGGTTTGCAAATCGAAATCCGCGCCGTGGTAAGGGCACGTGATGGTCAGGGATTCCGCGTCCACCTCGCCTTCTCCCAGGGGGAGTTCCTCGTGAGAACATTCATCGGCAATGGCAAAATATTGCCCGGCGATGTTGAACACGACAATCGGGCGGCCATCGATTTCCAAGAAGAGACGTTCTCCCGCCGGCAAGTCTTCCACGGCAGCGATATCTACGAAGTCGCAGTTCTCGGGTTCCAGGGTGCGGTAGGTATCCATATTCAAGCCTCGGTTTTGTCCAGGCCGTAAACGCCGGCCTTGAGCACTTTGAAAGAGAGCAAGGCGCATTTCAGCCGCGTCGGCCCGAGTTCAATGCCCAGCAATTCCAGCAAGTCTTCTTTCGTCAATGCGCGCACCTCGTCCAGCGGCTTGCCCTGAATAGATTCCATCAGCAAATCGGCCGCAACCTGCGAAATGGCGCACCCCTGCCCATCGAAGGCGGCAGCGCGAACGTGGCCGGTTTCGTCCAGTTGCAGCGTGATTTCAATGTGATCGCCGCAGACGGGGTTATCGTCTTCGTAAAAGATATCGTGCGGCTCCAGGTGGCCGCGAAAGAGCGGGGTTTTGAACCGCTCGACAATCATTTCACGGTACAGATCATCCATCAGCCGAAAATCTCCTTGACTTTTGCCAGCGCCTTCACCAGCCGCTCAACGTCGTCGCGCGTATTGTAGAGATAGAAGCTGGCTCGCGTGGTGGCCGGCAAATTGAAACACAGGTGCAGCGGTTGGGCGCAATGGTGCCCGGCCCGCACGGCCACCCCTTCGCCATCCAGTATCTGGGCCACGTCGTGCGGGTGCACCCCCTCTAGCACGAAAGCGATCACCCCACCGCGTTTTTCGGCCCGCGGGCCGATGATGCGCACCCCGGGCACAGCTGCTAACCGTTCCAAGGCGTAGGCCGTCAGTTCCTGTTCGTGCGCCAGGATGGCCTCCATGCCAACCGCGCGCAAATAGTCCACTGCGGCACCAAAACCAACGGCTTCGGCAATGGCCGGTGTACCGGCTTCGAACTTGTGCGGCAAATCATTGGCCCGGAAACCGTCCAGGTCTACCCGTTTGATCATATCGCCGCCGCCGAGGAAAGGCGGCATGGCCTCCAGCAAATCACGGCGACCGTACAAGGCGCCGATGCCCGTCGGCCCCAGCATTTTGTGGGCCGAAAAGGCCAGGAAATCCACCTCCAGCGCCTGCACGTCCACCGGCAGGTGGGGCACGGATTGGGCGGCGTCCAGCAAGGTGATCGCCCCCGCTGCCCGGGCTGCCGCGATCATCTCACCGGCCGGGTTAATGGTGCCCAAAACGTTGGACATGTGGGTAAAGGCCACCAGTTTGGGTTCGCGTTCCAACAAGCGCGCATAAGCCGCCATATCCAGCAACCCTTCGGCGGTCACCGGAATAAAGGCCAGTTCCACGCCTCGTTCCGCGGCCAACATTTGCCAGGGCACGAGGTTGGAGTGGTGCTCCATCTCGGTCAATACAATCAGATCGCCGGCCTTCAGGTTGGCGCGCGCCCAGGTGTAGGCCACCAGGTTGATGGATTCCGTGGTGTTGCGCGTAAAGATGACCTGGGCAGCCTCGGGCGCGTTGATGAAAGCGGCGATCTTTTCGCGCGCTCCTTCATAAGCTGCGGTGGCTTCTTCCGCCAGGGTATGGATGCCGCGATGAATATTCGCGTTATGACGCCGGTAAAAGGCGTCCATCGCTTCCAAAACCGCCCGCGGTTTTTGCGCTGTGGCGGTTGAATCCAGGTACGTCAGGGGCACGCCGGGGCGCACCTCGCGTGCCAGGGTGGGAAAATCTTCTCGTAAGGCTGTAAAATTTGGCATCGGTCTCACTTCTTTTCCGGTACCACGCGCACATGCTCCGATCGGACCGGAAACCACAGAATGCGGTCGGGAACCATCCAGCCGTTGGTCAAATACACATTGACCCGAAACTGAACGGCCACCATCTTTTCATCCACCTGCACCACAACGCCTTCTACCCAGTCTCGCACACGTTCTTCGTTTTCGTTGTCGTGCTCACAATAGACTTCGACCACATCGCCGACCTCGTAGCTCTGTTCGGCTTCCGGATTACGCATGAAGCTAAATGCACTCATGGGACCTCCCCAAAACGGAATTTGGAAACAAGCGCTGGGAGCGACCTTTGCCTGAGCAAAGGTCGCTCCATTATACCGCCAGCGCAGCATTCAGGCAGCCATTTTCTCATCCAGCACGCGAACAAGACGTTCACGCACCCCCTCAAAGGGGATACGCTGCAACACCGGGTCGAAAAAGCCTTCGACGATCAGGCGGTAGGCTTCTCGCGGCGGGATGCCGCGCGATTGCAGGTAAAAATATTGATCCGGGTCGATCTTGCCCACCGTCGCCCCGTGGGTACAACGCACGTCATCGGCCAGGATCTCCAGGCCGGGGATAGAATCGGCGCGGGCTTTGTCGCTCAGAATCAGGTTGCGGTTGGCCTGATAGCCATCGGTCTTTTGAGCGCCGGGGGCGACGTAAATCATCCCCTGCCAGACGGAACGGCTGGCGCCGGTCAGCGCTCCTTTGAAGAGTAGATCGCTGGCGGTGTGCGGAGCAAAGTGGTTTTGCTGGGTATCATGATCGAAGTGCTGTTCGCCATCGGCAAAGTAGAACCCAGACATGCGCCCGTTGGCGCCCGTCCCGACCAGGTCGATATCGGAGAAGTTTTTGGTCAGGCGTGAGCCGATCGCGCCAAAGATCCAGTCCAGGCTGCCATCCCGTTCTACCCGGGCGCGCTCGTGGCTGAAATTCCACACATGGCG
>WGAD01000178.1 GCA_015489255.1 Anaerolineales bacterium
CCTGCACCTGGACCTGACCGCCCACGAACAACGCGAATCTTTGCGCGGCTGGTTGTCGGCGCTGCACCCCGCCTGAAGCCGCGGCGCAGAGCGCAGGCTCAGCAAGCGTCCTCTTCCAGGAGAACGACCTCGTCGGGCTGATTGGGCACCAGGCAAAGGAAGACGAAATCTTCCTGGCCGATGTTTTCATAAGAATGCGGCGCGCCTGCCGGGATGAACACCACGTCGCCGGCCTGCACTTCGTAGGTTTCATCGCCGATGGTGATGCGGGCGCGCCCCTGAAGCACATATTGTTCGTGTTCCACAGCGTTGGTATGCCGCGGCATTCCGCCTCCCGGCTCCATGGTAAAGCGACGCATGGCAAAATGGGGTCCCTCTTCTGGGGGAATGAGCACCTGAATGCGGGTGTTTTTGCCGGCAGCCACTGGCTGCGCAGGCACCTGGTCGGCTTTTTTCACACTCATGGGGAAACCTCCTCGTTTTGGGGTGAGAGGATGCCGTTTTCCACCACCCAGGCAGCCACCCGGGCGCGGAAATTCGGCGGGAAAACCGCCGCATCGGTTGAGGTAATGAACACCTGGCCGCGCGCAAGCAGATAGTCCAACAGGCGGGCGCGGCGGGCGCTGTCGAGCTCCGAGAGCACCTCGTCTAGCAGGATGACCGGCCATTCGTCCGTCCGCTCCTGGATCCAGTTTACCTCGGCCATTTTCAGAGCCAGCAGGGCTGTGCGTATCTGCCCGCGTGAACCGTAATGCCCAAGGTCAATGCCGTTGACCAGCAAGCGGAAATCATCCCGATGCGGGCCGATGGTCGTCACGCCGCGGGCGATTTCTTCCGGGCGGCGTTTTTGCAAGGCGGCGCGGAAACCGGCGGCGATCTCGGCGGCGGTCAACCCCGACCGATCGATGGGGGCGTCCAAAGGCAGGCCCATTTGTCCAGCTGGCCGCGGCAGCGGCTCGTAAGCCGGTTGATAGTCCAGCCGCAGCACCTCGTCCCCCTCCGTCAGCAGGTGTTGCACCTGCACCGCCTGCCGTTCCAGTTCGCGCAGGGCCTGGATGCGCCAGTGCATCAGGCGGGCGCCTTTGTCGGTGAGCAGTTCATCCCAGTAATCCAGTTGCTTCAAGTCGCCGCGCCGCTCGGCCAGCATTTTCAACAAGGCGTTGCGCTGCGTGAGGGTTTGGCGGTATTCGCTCAGGGTTTGGGTATAGGCCGGGTACACCTGCGCCAGGGCCAGGTCCAGGTAGCGGCGGCGCAAATCCGGGCTGCCTTCGACCACCTGCGTCATTTGCGGCACGAAGAGCACCGCCTTGAAATGCCCCACAATTTGATGCAGTGGTTTTTTCAATCCGTCTAGCAGGGCTTCGCGGCGCACACTGCGTCCGGCAGCCCCGTTGCTCTCCAGGATCAGGCGCAGTTCCAGCTTGTGGAGGCCATCGCTGCGTTCATATTCTCCCACCAGCCGGGCAACGGCCAGCGCCTCGCGGCTGGCAATAAAATTGACCATCTGCCAGATGGCGTTGGTCTGGAATGAGGTCAGAGTGGAAAGGAGGTACACGGCCTCCAGCAGACTGGTCTTCCCCTGGGCGTTGCGGCCGGTCAGCAAAAGGTTTTTGCGCGGCAGAGCAAGGTCTAGCCGCGCAAAATTACGGAAATCGGTGAGCGCAAGACGGGTGAGGTACACGGTCAGACGTTATCGGGGACGGGTTCTTCCGGCTGCCAGACGCGCAGGGCACGATCGGTGAAGAGGACACCGTGCAAGTGGTCGATCTCATGTTGGAAGATGCGGGCCACCCAGCCGGACAGGCGGTAGCGCACCGGATTGCCGTACCGGTTTTGTCCGCGCACCTCGATGGATAGCGGCCGCTCGACTTCTCCGACCCACCCCGGGATGGAAAGGCACCCCTCCACCCCGACTTCGGTCTCTGTGGAGGTGGACAGGATGCGCGGGTTTGCCAGGACGTACAATTGCGGCGGGCTGTCTTCGTCTTCGCCGTATTCGACGACGATCACCTGTTGCAATACGTTGACCTGTGGCGCGGCCAGGCCCACGCCGGGCGCAGCGCGCATGGTTTCTATCATGTCATCGACCAGTTTTTGAAATCTACCGTCAAATTTTGTCACCGGGCGCGCCTTCTTCCGCAACACGGGGTGAGGCACGGTGACGATTTCGCGTTCCATGGTTGGTTTCTCCTTCATTTACATTGTCAAGCTTCTCCGTCGGCAGAGGCAGTGCCCTCACCGTCGGAGGGGGCTTGCCGCAGACGAGGCCCGCCCCCTGGTATCGCTCCCATTTTACCCGATCTGTGGCCGATCTGGCTCAGGGCAGTTTGTCGCCTTTTTGGCGCTCCAGTTCTTCGATCTCTTTGGCGCTTTTGTGGTAAATCGCCATCCACTTTGCCATCCGCGCCCGTTCTCCTTTGACCTGGTTTTCCAAGTTCAGGCGAATGCGCTCCTGGCGGTACTGCTCGATCTCTTGCTGGACGGCAGAGGGGTTGGCGACGTGATCGAAGGTGAAGGTTTCGGTGCCAACGCGGATGTACACCGTGCCAAAGTTGAAGATCAGGCCCGAAATGCCCTCGCGCTGGTATTCAATCGACAGGATGTCTTCCAGTTTGGCCGTTTTGCGGTTTTCATCCCCCAGGGGGACTTTGTCCACGTCCACAATCTGCTCAGGGGTCAGTTCGAAGCGGTCGTTTCGCCAGTCCACATATTCCCAGATCCACCAGGCTATCGTCGCCAGGATGCCAACGCCCAGGATCACGCTGTAGGTCACCAATCCGCCCGGCGAGGCGTTCAGAAGCAGGTTGGCAATGAACAGGGCCAGAAGAAAAAGCAGCGTCAGCGTTGGGTTGCGCGCTTCGCGCAGGAGGACGAACCAATGCTTACGATAGACGATGGCATCGCCGTGGACTGTGCGCAGCTGAAAAAGGCTGGAAAGCACCAGCAGCGGCATGGACAGGCGTTCTGGCACGGGAACAGGTTGTTCTTCTTTGGGCTTGGGACGCGGTGTTTCTATCAGCCCCAGTTCGCGTTTGATGGCCTCGGTCATCGTCTCTTCTTCGTGCTTCTTTTGCGCCTCGGCGCTGCGGGTCATCATGTCTTGCAGCAGGGCGCTGACCTGATTGGGCGAGGGGATGTGTTCGAAGCGGATTTTAGTGGTGTACGTTTTAATGGTCACATTGCCAAAGTTGAACATGCGCCCGATCAGATCGGTGTTGGCGTCGGCGTTTTTGATCATCTCAAAAGGAGATTCCACCCGGCTGTCGTACAAGAAGAGCACCTTTTCTATCCAGACGATGCGGCGGTCGGTGATGATGTAATAATCGTTGCTCCAGTCGATCCATTCCCACACGCCCCAAAGCAGGGCGGCGACGAACCCGGCGATGCCAAAAATTAGCGGAATGACGCTATCGGTCACCAGGTATAAAAGGGCCAGCAAAACCGCGCCGAAAAGCGCCACAAAGGGGCCGACCAGGCGCTGCCATAGGAAAAAGATGTGTTTGGTTTCCAGCAGGTACACCGTTTCTTCTTTGTGCAGCCAGTTGAATTGCAGACGGCGTTGCAATTCTTCCGAGCGAATCCGCTGCTGGATGCATTTTTTGATGTGCAGAGAACCCTGGTAGAGGTGCAAAAATTGCTTGGCAGGCAAGGTCAGTAAGATGGTGCCGCGCTCCGCCACCACCTGCTGCCGGCGGAAGCGCCGCTTGACAATGGCCTCGTGGCCGAAGAAATCGCCCCGCACCAGCCAGGCGTTGGGACGTCGGGCATTGCGCGGCGTGATCGCCACCTTGCCGCGATACACAAGGTAGAACATATCGGCATCGTCGCCCACGTCGTACACTGGTCCCCCATCGGGGAAAAACAGCGGGGTGAAGCTCTCGGCGATCTCTTGCAGCATCCCCTCGCCGAGGGTGAAGAAAATGTATGTGCGCTTGAGCAGTTTAACGATGTTGGCAATCTCTATCGTCGCCATAAGTTCCCTTGCACGGAGTAGATGAGCGGCTTCTCAATTATACGGTATTGTCTGGTAAAATCGCGGCATGAAAAAATGGCAATTCTGGCTGGGCGTAGCCATCAGCGCCGCTTTTTTGTATTGGGCTTTTCAGCGCGTGCATTGGGGGGATTTCTTGCTGGCCCTGCGCGACGCCAATTACTGGTGGCTCTTGCCCGGCGTTCTGGTCTATTTTGGCGCGGTTTGGATTCGCGCCTGGCGCTGGCATTACCTGTTGGGGCCGGTCAAAAAGATTCCTACCCGCACCATGTTTCCTATCACCGTCATCGGCTACATGGGCAACAACATCTATCCCGCACGCGCGGGGGAGGTGCTGCGCGCCGTGGTACTCAAACGGCGTGAGGGGGTGTCGGTCTCGGCATCTCTGGCGACGGTGATCGTTGAGCGCATCTTCGACGGGGTGGTGATGCTGTCTTTTGTTTTTCTCAACCTCCCCGAGCTGGCGCGCCTGGCCGAAGCAGATTCTGGTTATGTGGGGAATTTGCA
>WGAD01000179.1 GCA_015489255.1 Anaerolineales bacterium
AGCCGTGGCGAAAAGCGGTGGTGCGATCGGTGAACCAGGCCAGCAAGGCCAGCGCAACCAGACCGCTGAGCGCCAGCCGTCCGGCCTGCAGGCCGCCCCGGACGACGTTTTTCACGTCTTCCATGTGGCGCAACTCGCGGGCATTGAAGAGAGGGCTGCCATCGGCAAAGGTCAGATCGCCCAGGTAGGAGATATCGGCTTCGTTGGTCAGGTATTGAAGGGCATACGAAGCCCAGTGCAGCCGATCGGCGCGGCTAAAACCGTAGGGATCGGGCGGGAACCAGGGCAGGCGGTACTCTACCTGAATGAAAAGGGGAGAAAGCATCAGGCGCAGAATGATGAAGGTGAGCGCCAGGGGAACGAGCAAGGCGGTGAGCCAGGAGAGTGCGCGGTTTTTCATGGGGCCTCCAAAAGGTTGACCTGTCCTCGGACGATGAAGGACAGGATGAGGTTGTTGGTCATCCATTCGATGGGCGCTTTGTCGTCGGTGAAGACGATGGAAGGCGTGTAAGCGGGTTGATAATAGGTGATTGTGGTGGCCAGGGCTGCGCGCAAAAGAGGATGTGTCGCCGGGTTTTCGTTGAGGGCCTGCCAGTTGAGTACCAGGTTTTGCGGGGTGGTGGGTTCCCGGGTGGCGTAAATGATGGTGTTGAGCGAGTTGGGCACGTCGCTGACGTGGACGGAGGGAAAGACTGTGTTCAGGGTGGTGGCCAGCGCGTTGATCAGGCGGCGGTCGTCGGGGGCGCGGCCCACGTTGATCGCCAGCACGCCGGTTTCCGTCAGGTGATCGGCGGCCATTTGGAAGAATTCGCGCGTGGTCAGGTGAGCAGGGATGTAAGGCGGGCGATAGGCATCTACGATGATTAAGTCGTATTGCCAGGGGCTGTGCGCCAGCCCCCAGCGGCCATCTTGTGCGTAGGTGTTGAGGTTGGGAAGTGCATCCAGGCCAAAGTATTCTCGCCCCACTTGCAAGATGAGGGGGTCGATCTCGTAGCCGTCGATTGGCACCGGCCCGAAGATGGCGCTGGCCTGCCGGGCAGCGGTGCCGGCGGCCAGGCCGACGATGGCGATCCGCTGTACGTCGTGCGGGGTTGCCGGCGGCGCGTTGAAGAATGGGCCGGCCAGGAACTGGCTCCAGGGGCCGTTGTAGTTCAGGGTGTCTGCGCTCCAGATGGAATGATAGCCTTGCCCATCGTTCAGGCGCAGGTAGCGGTATCCATCGCGTTCGAGCACCTCAATGTAATTGTAGGCCGATTCCGCTTCGTAAATTTGCCCGGGCGTGTTTTTGATCGGGCCGCGGCTTGCCCAGAGAGACAAGCCGCCCAGCAGGATCAAGCCGAGGGTCAGCGCGCCGGCGGCGTGGCGGGCGCGGCTCTCCAGCAGCAGCCAGGCCGCGTTCAGCCCGAGCAGCAGGCTCAGCGTCCAGATGGTGCGCGCCGTGCCGATGTTGGGGATCAAGATGAGCACCGTCAGATAGGTCCCGATGAACGAGCCGATCGTTCCCAGGCTGCTGATGCGGCCAGCCACCTGTCCGCTGGAGGCGCGATCGCGGATGCTAAGCCGGATGACGAAGGGAGAAACCATGCCCAGCAGCGTGATGGGCAGGCTGAAGAGCAGCAAGACGCCAAAGAAGGCGCCGCCGGCCACGCCCAGCCGCAGCTGATCGAAGGCGGCGGCGGCAAAACGCAACACCGGCCCGGCGACGAGCGGCACGATGCCCAGCCCCAGCGCCGTGGCGGCCAGCAGCGCGGCCAGGGTGCGTTCATGTGGGAAGCGGTCCGCCAGCCGCCCGCCCCAGAACGACCCGGCGGCCAGGTAAATCATGATCAGGCCGATGATGGCCGCCCAGACCAGATTGCTGTTGCCAAAGGTGTTTGCCAGCAGACGCGAGGCGGCAAATTCGGCGCCCAGCGTGCTCAGACCGGCTATGAAGACCGTAGCGAGAAGGGATTTTTTCACACAAGGCTCCTTGTGGGTGCAAAAATAAACCTTCCCCCATTTTACCTTGACGGATTGCAGGCGAAAGGCTAAAATTTGACCCTATTCACCGCCCAAAAGCCGCCTCAGGCGGCCTGTTTTATGCCTGGAGAAAGCCTCATGGACACCCCGCAAGCGAGTGATGTGCCGCAAGTGATCCACCTGGATGCGAGTGTGACGGAACAAATCGTCGCCGACCTGGTGCGGATGCACCAAAGCAGTGCCCATCAGTTGCGCGCGGCGGAGGTGTCCATGCATCAGAGCGGCGCCCAACGAGTGCAGGCCAGCGAGGTGCGCCTGCATCAATCGGGCGCGGCGCGAGTCGAAGCCGAAACCCTGCATATGACCGAGGGCAGCGTCGGCCTGTTGCGCGCCGATGCGGCGAGCATGGAAAACGGCCAGCTGGCAACGGCGACGGCAGAAGCTCTCTCGCTGCACAACAGCCAGGCTGGAGCGGTGTGCGGCAGACGGGTGCAGGTCGAGCGCTCCGCCATCGGTTTATTGCTGGCCGGGCAGGTCGAAGGCGAGGTTCATACATGGATAACCGCCCGCGAGGCGGCGGTGTTTGGCCTGGCGTTTGGGGTCGTCAGCCTGTTGGGGCGCTGGTTGTTGCGCCGCGATTGATCGTCTATCCACCCCGCTG
>WGAD01000180.1 GCA_015489255.1 Anaerolineales bacterium
CCGATGATCTGGTGAGCGTACGCGCCCTGGTCCATGTGGACCCCGATTTCCCCATCCTTGGTGGCAAGACCCTGCGGGTGTCGGGGGGTGTGGAGATGGCTTTCGAGCAGGGCCGGCCGGTGATCCGGATTCGCGGCCTGAGCATCATGGGAGTGCCCATCCCGTCGGCCTGGATGGGGGGGCTGAAGAATGTGGATCTGATCCGCGAATTCGGCGATGCCGGCGGTTTCTGGCAGGCGTTCGCCGAAGGGGTGGAAGATATTCAGGTGGAAAACGGCCGGTTGAAGATCACCCTGAAAAAGTGATCGTGTAGGCGGTTTCAACGCAGGCCTTGCAGAGCATCGCTCTCTGTGAGAATCGAAAACATCCTTTCGGTTCGCCTCGTTTTCGTCTGGCTGTGCATTGGAAATGGCGGGACATCCCTGTCCTATACAGGCTTCTCAGGTTTCTGAACACCCCACAGCCAGCGACCCGGAGATCAGAAAAAGGATTTCTTCCCCTTGGCCAGGCTCAGGGTGCCCGACCATTGCCCCTTCATTTCGCCGTCGATGGTGAACATCTTCAATTCCAGCTTGTATTCGACCAGCTCCTGGCCGTCCGCGCCGTACTGGCGGGTGGAGGAGAGTTCCGACCGCACCACATAATCGAAACGGGTGGCGGAAGGATCCACCAGGCGCACCCGTCCTGAGTTGAGCAGGGTTTCGGTGATGCGATCGAAGATGTCCGCCATGCGGATATTTTCGTCGTCCGTATTGTTGCGCAGTTTGGCCAGGATCAGTCGCGGCTTGCGTTTGCCCCAGCTCTTGACGAAGCGGGAAGAGAGCATCTTCTTCGTGACCATTTCGGCCAGTTCGGTATAGTCGGCCATGGTCAGACTGGTTTGCAGGTGAGCCCGGCTGGCGGAATCGACGACGGCCACCTTGGACTGGGGGCCGAAGGCGATGGGATTGCTCTGGCAACCCGCGAGCAGGGTGGTGACGGCGGCGAAAACGAGCGCAGGTTTTTTATACATATTCAGGCGTTCCTGTTGGTTGTGTTCGATGTTGTCAGGGAATCTTTCAGACCGCAGGGCGGTTACCGGCCGGAGCTTCTTTCCTGTTGGATGAACCGGTCGTCGGGCAGGCGCACGGTCAGGGTGGCCGACCAGGCTTCGGGCATGGGCGCCACCGACTGGAAACTCTTGATTTCGCGTGGTCCCAACACGAAGCGTTTCCACACCGGATTGACATCGACGCTGAATCCCTGGCGGTCCTCCCAGCGGTACATGTATTCGAGGGTGTAACGATCGTTGGTGAGGTTTTGCACCGCCACCTCGGCCCGGGGCAGCGGGCCGGCGGAGCCAAAGCGCACATCGACCAGCGCCACCTTGCCGACCAGGTTCTCGGAGCCCAGTACCAGGCGCATGCGCGGATGGCTGGCATCGACGGTGTTTTGCCGGTAATGCCTGATGTTCGGATTCCCCGGTCCGACAGGTTCGTTACAGCCGGCGACGATGGCTGCCACTAGGAGCAAAATGACGACTGATCGTTGCGAGGGCATGATCACCACCTCCCCACCCACATCTTCTTGCTGGAAACCGTGTAGATGGTCTTGTCCAGGGTGCGGGCATAGACCAGATTGTGGCTCTCTCTGTCGAGCCGGACCAGTCGGCTGGCCAGCACCCGGCCGCGCTTGTCATAACTGACGATCTTCAAACGATTGACCGACTTGGGCACATAGAAACGGGCGGCGAGCAGACGGGAAGGCAGCAACGACCAGGAACGCAGATCGGGGTGCGCCATTTTGTCGCGCTCTTTCTTCACGGCAAGGACCACGCCGCCGAACAAACCGGTCCGTTGCGCGGCCTGGTTCCAGGCGTTGTCTTCGATCAGGTTGCGGACCACCGTGGTCATCATGCGCAGTTTCACAAGCGGGCCGGCGTCTTTTTCATGCCGCAGCGCCAGGGCGGTGATGTCCGCCACTTCAGAAAGCCGCGCCCAGCGGCGTCCTTTGGTGGTCTGCACCTCCACATGGTGAACCTTGTTGGGCACCGGCTCGTAGATCGGCAGCTCGATCTCGGTGGGAAGACCGCGCCCCAGGGTGAGATCGAACTTGAGCAGCTTTTTTTCCGGAGCGAAGCCATCGCCGACGATGACATGGACCAGGCGGCGGTTGCGCGGGGGCGGTTTTTTCAACTGACGAATGGCCAACTTGATCACCCGGCTCTTGGGATTGAGTTCCAGGGCTTTCTTGTAGGCGATGCGTGCATTGTCGCGCAGGCTTGGATCTTCGTAGCTGTCGAGTTCCTGGACCATCCCGGCGACATAGAAACCGAAGGGATTCACGAAGGCGCTGGGAACCGAAAGCGCCTTGCGTTCATTGGCCTTGTATTGGCGTTCGAGGAGGTCATCGAGCCCCTGGACCTTGACACCTTCGCTCTTGTGCTTCTTTTTCTCCTCGCGAAGCTCTTTCTTGGCCTGGCGGATCTTTTCGTCGAATTTCTTCTTTTCGAGATTCTGCAGATCGATGGCGCGTCGGGTCACGTTGTAGGCCTTGCGCTCGCCCTGGAGCAGGTAGGCGATGGACTTGTAATTGAGGATCAAGACCCGCTCGAAACCCACGCCCTGATAGTCGCTGAGTTCTTCGTTTCCGGAAAGGGTGGAGACGGCGATGTTCTTGAAGCCGGAGAAGAAACCACCCACCGTGCTTTGTTGGTTATGAGAGATGATGGCCCGTTCGGCCACGGTGAAATCGCGAATGGCTTCCTGGGTCTGCGCCGAATCCAGCCTCAACAGGCCCACCTGGAGATGAGCGAGCAGATCCATCTGGTTCGGGTTTTTGTATTGCCCCGTCAGGGTGTCGAGCGCTTTCTTGAGTTGGCCCTTGCGCACCATCTCCTTGATGGGGAGCAGCCGTTCACTGTAACCCTCGTAAACGATCTGCCGGTTGTCCTCCAGGACGTTCCCCTTGTGAGTGCCCGGCCTGGCGGCAGGCTGCTGCGCCTTGTGTGTCGGCTTTTGTGGGGCCGGATGGGTCAGCTCCTGGGAGGTCTGCTGCAGTGCATCGTTCAGCAGGCTGAAAGGGTTGAATTCAGCAAAGGCCATGGCCGGAGCCAGGAGCAGGGCGGCCAATATAACTGTCAATGGATGGTTTTGTCGGCGCATGAAATCTTGCCTGCCGTGAATCAGAAATGGGGTCGGTTGACCTTGGGCATCGGCCGCCTGGCAGGTGATTTTTGCGGCTCGACGGGCGCCAGATTGCCCAACCGGCGGGCCAGGAGGTCGTCGCTGATCCGCTGGGCCAGCTCGGTGGAAAAGCGGTCCATGAGCCTGCTCACGGCCTGTTCGTTGTCCCTGACCTTGTTCAGGCGTTCGTCGATGTCGATCTTGATGGCGCTGGCGACCTTGCCGGTGTGGGTGTCCATGAGGCGGGCCGTGGCGCGCACGATGCCGTAATAGCGGGTCTGGGTCTCATGGGTGTAGGGGATGGGCGTGGTTTTCCGCCGTACCCTGAAGTCGTCGATGGCGGTATACAACACGTAATCGGCGCCCTGAAGCTGACGGAGGAGCGTCTGATCGGGGATGCCTTTGGCGAGCGCGATCAGCTCCTTTTCATCCAGCGGCTGATCCAGCTCGGCCCGTTCCATGACGTCGAAGCCGGGAATCCGGGAGAGCTTGTACATCAGGTCGTTGGTGATGCGACCGGTTTGCGCCTGGTGGAAATCGATGGGGTGTACCCGGGGGGAGATGCTGATCCGGCCCACGGCAAGGGTAATGGGGTGATTGCGGATCCTGGGTGGCATCTGGATATCCCGGGCAGCGGCACCCGGTCTGCCCGGTTGGGCTTGGCGAGAGGCGATGTCTCCAACCGCCGCGGTGCCCGAGGTGATCGAAAGCACCGCCAGGGTCGGTTGCACCTGACTGACCACGGCGGTGGCCACCTGGCGCCGCAGCCGTCCGATGACCACGCCGTTGCTGTCCTTGATCTCTTCACCTTCACGAACCAGCACATAGTGATCGCCGGGCCGGACTCCTTCGTTGCTGCCCCGGTTGATCACCCAGGGGTCCGCAGCCACGACGCGCGGAGGAAATACCAGATCGAGAACGATACGCGCGGCTTCTCTTCCCAGTTTGTCGAACAGTTTGTAAGCGTCCGGACCTGATGCGTGGCCCGCGAAGTTGCTCTCTGAGAGGGTGACGTGCAGACTGCGGGCGCCGAGAATGCGGCCCTGCCGGACGTCGATGAGGCGCAGCCGCAGCCGCGCATCCACGGTGTCCGTGACCAGGGTCTTGCTGCTGCTGAAGGGAAACGGGCGTGTTGTTCTTTCCGGCCGGACTTTTTCCAGGACCGCATAGAGCAGATAATCGGCCCCCACCGTGGTGCCAAGGTTCTGGAACTCCTTCAGGCGTTCGTTGCGATCGGCCAGCTCGCCTGCGGCGGTGATGGTCGAACCGCTGGTGGCGGGCAGCGCCTGCACCGTCTTCTCGATCACTTTGTCCACATCGGTGATCGGGGTGCCACGGCCGAACTGCTGCTCCCGGATCACCCGACGCAAGGCGGTTCGTTCAACGACTTCAAAACGTTTGGTGTTGGTGAGATGTTCGATGATCCGCGCTGCCAGATCGTCCGGCAGGGATCGGATATTGCCGGGAACCGCACGATCCGGATGAAAATCCTCCTCGCCCATGACCGCGATGCGAACACGCTTTTCACTGGAAGCCAGCGTGTCGGGGGTCGGCCCCGCAAGGAGAGGGGCGCACAGCGTGAGTGCAAGCAGCAGTTGGATGATTTGGCGCAGGGACATACTTCTGAACTGGTTGTCTAAAGGGAACCCCGAAATCCTGCCCGCCGGGGATTTTGAACAGGCTGTTGAAAAACGCTTTTTTCAACAGCCTGCCAGCCCTCTTACTGGGGCCTGCGAACGATGTCACCCACCCGGATGGGCGCATTTTCCGGATCGACTTCGGAAATGATCTTTGCGTAGCTGACCCTCGGGTTGATGCGCGTGATCTTGATCTTGCCGACGAACTCTTCCCCCCGGCCCAGGGATTCCCCGGTATCCGGATCGAAGAGTTCTTCTCCGGCAAAGAAGACATCATAGACCTGTCCCCGTTCTATGCCGCTGTCCCTGCCCCGGTTGATGATCACTTCGTTGTTCCAGGTCCGTTTGATCACCTTCATAGGATAGACCACATCCACGAACTGGTCGGCGAGCTGCGCGGCCACATCCTTGGCCATCTTGGTAAACCAGGTGCTGTCGGGAGCGCCGCCCCTGTAGTTGACGATGCGTGGTTTGCTGGCGAAACGGCTCATGAGATCGAATGTGGCCACCACCTGTCCAGAAGTGGTGTCCACCATCTGTGCCGTGAGGTGCAAGAGACCGGAATCCTGGCGGCGGTATTTGCTGTCGAAGTTGGGGAGTCGTTTGACGGAGCGGTAGAACTTGAAATTCTGAACCTTGGGGAGGATCAGATAATGGGCGTTGGCCAACTCACCGGTGGCGGCGGCGTCGCCTTTGGCCAGGTCCGATTGTGAGAATTTCTGCTCCTCGCGGATCTCGGCGATTACCTCGGTGTTCCGGCTCACCACCCGAAACTTGCGGGTGGCTCTGAAAGACGCCTCCAGTTCCGCCCATAAAAGGTCGATGTTTAGATACTTGCGAACAGATTTGCTGACCTTTTCGCTGATTTTGGGTTCTTTGATGGCAACGGCCGGCTGCTCGGCGGCTACCGCGGCCTGACCCACCCAGAGTAGATTGAAAAGGATGCCTAATAACAGGCTGGCACCACAGGAACGCGACCCGATCGGGTTCATTCCTACCTCCCTTGGTTGTCATGAGCGTGATGGCTGTGTCGCCCAATACGGAGGCTTTGATCGGAAGCCAACCCTGGCTAGATCAGAGCAAATAACGGGTTACCCGAAAATCATTCGCCTATAACGAATGATGGTACTGGTACATCCTTGTGCCAGGAAAACCTGAGTTTTCGGGCATTCCTTATACAGCCACTTTTTTTGATGGTATAGGAAATGAATCAGCCGGGTCAAATGGACACCCGGCTGTCAGCGGGCCGCTGAAAAACGACGCACTATCTTAATTGAGAACCCGCTGTAAAACAGGTGGGTTGTGGATTCGTCTCGGTGGGCTAAAAAAACAAAAGCTAAAAAGCTTTCCGAAGGGAATGCCCTATCAGGCTTTGGCTTCCACCACCTTGGCGTCGGGTGCGTTGCGGGCCACTGAATCGATCCCGTTGTCGCGTCCTTTTTCGGTTTTGTACATCTGGCTCATGCCCACCACTTGGCCGTTGGTTGCATTGAGCGTGAAGAAGAATTTGCCGTTCTTTGCGGTTTTCTTCTCGAAACGCTCGGGGTGCTGACTGTTGCGGCGCACCGATTCGATGCCGTTGTCACGGCTGCGGGGCGAGGCGTAGCCCTGGCTCTGGAGAATGATTTCGCCATTGCCGGCCTTGAGCGAAAAATAGTGTTTGCCGTCCTTGCCGACGAATTTTTCGAATTTCCCTGCCATGATGTCCTCCTTGTCTTGTGGTTGTGAAGAGTGGGCGGTCAGTGGTCGTCGTCTTCCACCTCATCCACATCGAGCTGGCCGGTGAGGCGCCGCCGGATGTGCGACCAGGAGACGCCGATGGCGAGCAGCAATGAAAGCAGGGTCAGGCCTATCCAGCTGATGGTGCGCGGATTGTCGAGTGACAACCAGCCATAAAAGACCATCGCCCAGACGATGCTGCCAAAAAGCAACAGCACCAGGAGCGAGCCGATCAGCCCCAGGGAGCGGGCGGTGGCCCGCAGAAAGATCACCCAGCCGATGAGCAGAAAGATGCCTGCGACGACGATCAATGGATCGAGTCTGTTCTGGCTGTGACGGAGCCAGTCCACCCAGGAGTAGCCCGAAGGGTTGTAGGTGGCGAACACCAGCACCAGTGCCGCCGCGAAGCGGTAGAGGAAATTAATGAATCCGAACGCGCGTACTGCCATATCCCTGTGACCACTCCTGGATTTGGATGTTGGCCGGAGTATAGGGCATGGTCGCCGTCAATACCACCACGAAAGCGGTGATTTGTGGATCGCCACCCCCACCATGTAGGCGAAGGTGAGATAGGCGGCGACCAGGGCCGGCAGGCGCCGGGTCAGGGTGCGGCCGCGCAGGGCGATGGCGCCGAAAATCACATACGCGACCAGGGCGACGGCCTTGGCGGTGAGCCAGGCGGCGGTGCCGGGATATTGGTGGAGCAGGGCGGCTAGCCCCAGCCCGGAAAAGAAAAGAAGGCTGTCCA
>WGAD01000181.1 GCA_015489255.1 Anaerolineales bacterium
GGCCTCGCCCGACGCCGTGGGCCGTTACAACCTGATGCCCCGCGCCCGCATCCTGACGCGCGTCGTCATCGGCGTGGACCCCACGCTGGCCCTGCACGGCCCCATCGCCGCCACCGAAAAGGCCCTCGCCCGGGCCAATCTGCGCCTGGAAGAAATAGACGTGGTGGAAATCAACGAAGCCTTTGCTTCCGTTGTGCTGGCCTGGGCCAAAGAATGGCAACCCGATATGACCCGGGTCAACCCCAATGGCGGGGCGATCGCCCACGGGCACCCTCTCGGCGCAACCGGCGCTATTCTGATGACCAAACTGCTCCACGAACTGGAGCGCACCGGCGGACGTTACGGCCTGCAAACGATGTGCATCGGGCACGGCATGGCAACCGCCACCATCATCGAACGCTTGTAATCACCCCCGCAAGGAGACCTCATGCCGCTGACCTACCTGGCCCTGGGCACCAACCTGGGCGACCGCAGCGCCAACCTGCGCGCCGCGCTGGAGGCCCTGGCCGCCCGGTTGACCATCACCGCCCGTTCGCGCGTGTACGAAACCCCGCCCTGGGGCTACGCCGATCAACCGGCCTTTTTCAACATGGTCATCGCTGCCCGCACCGATCTTCCTCCGCTGGCCCTGCTAGACGTGCTCAAATCGCTGGAAACCGCATTGGGGCGGCGGCCCTCTTTCCGTTACGGCCCGCGCCAGATAGACCTGGACATCCTCTTCTACGATGACCTCGTCCTCGACCAGCCACGGCTGACCATTCCCCACCCTCGGCTGCACGAGCGGGCCTTTGTGCTGGTGCCGCTGGCCGAAATTGCCCCCGATCTCGTCCACCCGCAGATCGGCCTCCCCGTCCGCGCCCTGCTGGGCGCCGTTTCCGCCGCCGGTATCCACGAGGTGGCGGCTGATATATAATTGGAGATACGGTCGAAAGGAGATTCTCGCATGTCCAACCTGAAACCCATCCACTGGCAGCCCAAACCCGGCATCGGTTATTCCGTTTTTCGCCGCAGCGACGGCGGTCTGACCGTGAGCTTTCAGGATTTGTCTCCGGCAACGGTTCAAGACTGGTACGAATTCGCCGCCGAACACTTGCTCAACGCCGACCGCCTGACGCGCAACCTCTACGATTTGCGCCAGGTGAGCGAGATCCCCGAGGCAGCCCTCCAACATGCGATCACCCTGAATACAGACCCCGCTGCGCGCAACATTCGCCTGGCGGTCGTCGTCTCTAGCGAGCAGGTGCGGCAGCGCATCCTGGAAATCGCTGCTGCGGCGGCCGGCACCGGAGCCGATATCCGCATCTTCACCGACCGCACCGCTGCGGAAGCCTGGCTGGCCGAACCCCTGGAAGAACTGGCATGAAACCGCTCACGCTGAATGGCCGCACCTTCCACTGGGGCCGACGAACCTGGGTCATGGGCATCCTCAACCTGACCCCGGACAGTTTCTCCGGTGATGGTCTCTTCCTGCCCGAGAAGGGCGTCCCCGCTGCGCTGGAACAAGCGCGCGCTTTTCTCGCAGCCGGCGCCGATATCCTCGACGTTGGCGGCGAATCGACCCGCCCCGGCGCCCAAACCATCTCCGCCGAAGAAGAAGAACGCCGCGTCTTGCCCGTGCTAGAAGCCCTGGCAGCGGAATTTCCCCACGCGGTGCTTTCCATCGATACGTACAAAGCCGCCGTCGCCGAGGCCGCCCTGCGCGCCGGCGCCCACCTGATTAACGATGTCTGGGGGCTGCGTGCCGCCCCCGAGATGGCCGCCGTGGCCGCCCGCCACAACGCGCCGGTTGTGTTGATGCACAACCGTTCCACCCCCAACAGCGCCGAAGTCCGCGACCGGCTGGGCGGGCGTTATGTGGGCGTGGACTACGACGATCTGCTGGCAGACGTGCGCCGCGAATTGTTGGAAAGCGTCTCCCTGGCCCGGCAAGCCGGCATCCCCGACGAGCACATTCTCCTCGATCCCGGCATCGGCTTCGGCAAAACGGTGGAACAAAACCTGGAGTTGCTCAACCGGCTGGATGAAATCCGCGCGCTGGGTTTTCCCGTTTTGCTCGGCCCCTCGCGCAAATCTTTCATTGGTTATACCCTGGACCTGCCGCCCGATCAGCGGCTGGAGGGCACAGCCGCTGCCGTCGCCGTTGGCATCGTCCGAGGAGCCGACATCGTGCGCGTGCACGATGTCCAGGCCATGGTTCGCGTCGCCCGCATGACGGACGCCATCGTTCGCCGATGACCGCCGACCGCCGCCACGCAGAATCGCTCTACCGCAAAGCCCTGCTGGAAATTCGGGGCGGCTATCCGCGCAGCGGGCGGCGTTACCTGGAGCGCGCCGAACAAACGACCCGCGACCCGCAGCTGCGCGCCCGCATTGCCTATCAATTGGCCTCCCTGAGCGACTCCCCGCAGGAAAAACGCCGCCATCTGGAGCAGGCCCTGGCCTGGAATCCCACCCACCCCGAGGCACGCCGCGCTCTGGCCGTCCTCGAGGGGCGCTTGCAACCGCAAGAAACCATTCAGCCCGATGCCCTGCCCGCTCCACCACCGGAAGAAACGCCCGCCCACAGCGACCGCTTTACCTGCCCCCAGTGCGGCGACCGCCTGACCTACGCCCCCGATGGTCGCAGCCTGTATTGCGAATCCTGCGCCAGCCGTCAAAGCCTGCGCGCTGCCCCACCCACCGAACAGGATTTCTTCGTCGGCCTGGCCCGCCTGGGCGGGCATCGGCAACCCGTCTCCGTGC
>WGAD01000182.1 GCA_015489255.1 Anaerolineales bacterium
GGCATCAATTACGGCGAAAATGTCGCCACCGGCATCACCATCTCGGGCACGGTGGGCGCCGCCATGGAAGCCGCCGCCGAGGGCATCCCGGCGTTGGCCGTCTCCCTGGAAACAGCCAAAGAGCACCACCTCTCTTATTCCCCAGCGGTTGATTTTTCAACCGCTGCCCACTTTACCCGGCAATTTGCAGAATTCATCCTGCAGCGCGGCTTGCCGCCTGGCGTTGACCTGATCAAAATTGATATTCCATCGGATGCCACCCCCGATACCCCCTGGCGTTGGACGCGTCTCTCCCGCCAACGCTACTACCGCAGCACCCCGCCGCGGCGGACGGACTGGTCTCAGCCGGCGCTGGCCGGCTACGAACTGGCCGTGGACCTGGACGCCGAACCGCATGATACCGATGTGTACACCCTGCTGGTTGAACGCATGGTCGCCGTCACCCCGCTGACGCTAGACATGACCGCCCGCATCCCGCTTCATACGCTGGATCATTTTCCACACAACCGTTAAAACACCAACCACCACAAGAAGCAACCAATGGCACACCTACCCCCCCCCTGGGCGCGACAGGGCGCAAATGCTTTTTATCTCTTCCTGTTGATACTCACCCTATCGTTGGTCATTTTATTGTGGACCGTTGGCATCTTCGGTCAAATGCAAAGCTCGGTTGGCGGCGGCGTAGATTTCCTGGCCTACTACGCCGGCGGCTACCTTTTACGCTATGTCGATGGCCATCAAATGTACGACCTGGATTTGCAACAGCGCGTACAAAAAGAGGCCCTAGAAAAATACCGCGTATCGGCGCCTGGGCTGTACCCTTACAACCACCCCCCTGTCTATTTGCCCATTTTGTATCTGGCAGCCACAGCTGACTATAACCCCTTCTACCTGCGCTGGCTTGCCGTCTTGCTCTCCTTTCACGTCGCATCCCTGGCCATCTTCGCCCGGCTATTGCGGCGATTTGCCTGGAAAACCCAACACATCCGCTGGGCTGTCGTGGCCGGCTTGCTGTTTTACCCGCTGCATATTTCTTATCTCAAAGGCCAAGACAGCGCCATCTTGCTTTTTGCCCTCACAGCCTGGGCTTACGGCCTGTTAACCGAAAGCGATCACTATACGGCATTCGGGCTTGGGCTTTCTATGGTGCGTCCTCAAATTGGCTTCGCGTTATTATTGCCCACCCTGGTTTACAAACCTCGTTTATCTCGTGCGCTTGTTCTGTGGGGGTTGGGGTTCTTCGTCATTAATTTTCCTTGGATTGGAACACAGGGCGTTCTGGATTTTTTGCAAGTTTTGTTTAGAAGCGGTCAGGGATATGGTTTCGATGTGGACATCATGGCAACGTTGATGGGGGCCATTCTGCGTGGTTTTCCTGCCATTGATGTCACGCTTTTCCATGCCATTGGGTACAGCGTTTATTTTGCGGTTGTCCTTTTGTTGGCGCTTCTCTGGCGCCGGCAGACCAAAGTGAGCGGCGCATTGATTGGATTTTCGCTTGTGATCGTCATGCTTGTATCTCCACACACGCACAATCATGACTACAGCCTGCTGCTGATACCCGCCGTTCTGCTCGCAGTTGAACGGTATCCGAGGCAAGGTGAGGGCGGCGCTTTTCAGGCCAGCATGTTCCCCCTTCTCGTCGCTCTGGGAACGATAGCCCATGCCCTAACGCAAAACACGTTTTTTATCTATCTCACCCTGTTGGGGCTGGCGCTGCCTTTATGGCGCCGGATGATCAGCCCAGACATTCAACCCCAGATTGTGCTTCCAGAATAAAAAAACCGAGTAGCGGATTAGCAACAGGTATCCGTTTGGTCCTTGCGAGCGACCGCAAGGAGCGAAGCAATCCCCTGTATGACGATGTGGGAGATGGCTTCGGGCGCGATGCGCCCTCGCCATGATCCCATCCTCCTTATCCGCAATTCAGGTTAAAAAATACGAGTGGGCTGGCCCAACAAGCCAACCCACTCGCTGGGAATCGCCGCCAACCCGCTAAATATGAATCGCCTGGCCCTCGGCGGCGTGCGCTGCTTCCATCAGCACCTCGCTCAGCGTCGGGTGGGCGTGGACGTTGCGGGCGATCTCCGTCGGGGTGAGTTCCATCATCTGCGCCAGTGTCAACTCCGGCAGCAGCTCGGTGACCTCGGGGCCGATCATGTGCGCGCCCAGGATCTCGCCGTATTTCTCGTCCATCACGATCTTCACCCAGCCGGTCGCTTCGCCCAGGCCCAGGGCCTTGCCGTTGGCCTGGAAGGGGAAGCGCCCGACCTTCACCTGGTAGCCGCGCTCGCGCGCTTGCGCTTCCGTCAGGCCAAAGGAGGCGATCTGCGGCTGGCAATACGTCGCTCGCGGCATCATCTCGTAATCCAGGGTGATGGTCTCCGCGCCGGCGATGTGCTCCGCGGCGATGATGCCCATCGCCGAGCCGACGTGCGCCAGCATCAGCTTGCCGGTCACGTCGCCGATGGCCCAGATGCCGGGCACGTTGGTCGCCATGCGCTCGTCGATCACGATGAAGCCACGCTCATCGATCTGCACGCCGATCTCCTCCAGCCCCAGGCCAGACGAATTCGGGCGGAAGCCGATCGCCACCAGCGCCTGTTCGGCTTCGAGGACGGTTTCGCCCTTCTCCGCAGAGACTTTGACCTGCACACCGGCCTCGGTGGGCGTGATGGCTTCCACCTTGTGCCCAGCCAGCACCTTGATGCCGCGTTTCTTGAAAGCCTTCGCCAGTTCTTTGCTGACCTCTTCATCTTCCAGCGGCACGATGCGCGGCAGCATCTCCACGATGGTCACATCTACGCCGTAGGCGCTCCAGATGGTGGAAAATTCCACGCCAATCGCGCCGGAGCCGATCACAATCACGCTCTTGGGCAGTTTCTCCTGCAAAATGGCGTGATAATAGGTCAGCACTTTTTCGCCGTCCACCGGCCAACCCGGGGGCACAAAGGAACGCGCGCCGGTCGCCACGATGATGTTTTTCGTCTTCAGCTCCGTGACCTGGCCCTCGGCATCCGTCACGCGGACGGTGTCGCGGGCGGCCACGTAGCCGGTGCCCATGTGTACATCGATCTTGTTCTTGCGCATCAAAAAGCCAACCCCCTTCACCAGGCGGTTGGACACCCTGCGCGAACGTTTGACCGCTGCGCCGTAATCCAGTTGCAGATTGTCGAAAGAAAAGCCAAATTCTTTGCCGCCCTCGCGCAAGGTGTGGGCGATCTCGGCGTTTTTCAAAAGGGCTTTGGACGGGATGCAGCCCACGTTCAGGCAAACGCCGCCCAGCCATTGCTTTTCGACGATGGCGGTTTTCAATCCCAGTTGCGCGGCGCGGATGGCGGCCACATAGCCGCCCGGCCCGGCGCCGATTACGATCACATCGTATGGTTGCGTCATGTCACGCTCCTGATTCAAGATACCTTCTATCCAGATTTTACCGCACGCAACAAAAACAGTGGATACGCACGGTCGCCGCGCCGAATGACGTAGGGCGTGGCAAAATCAATCTGCCGAAAGCCGGCCTCTTCCGCCAGCCCGGCCAGCGCCTCGCGGTCAAACCCGCGATGACCGTGAAACGCATACCGATGAAACGAACCATCTTCCTGATCCAGATCGCAAACGAAGAGCATCCCACCCGGGGTCAAGGCCGCCTGCCAGCGGCGCAGGATGGCAGCCGTATCCGGGATGTGGTGCAGCGCCATCAGCGAAAACACCACATCCCAGCGCTCTTTCGGCAAGGGATCGGCCAGCA
>WGAD01000183.1 GCA_015489255.1 Anaerolineales bacterium
ATGGAACGCGGTGCGGAAGAACTCGGCGTGCCGCTGTGGGAGCACGTCGGCAATGTGATTGAGGCCATGCAGCGCGTGGCTCCTGAACTGGGATTGTAGGCGGTGTGCGTCACGGGTTACCCGTGGCGCATTTTATTTGGCTGAGGAAGGGTCGTATGCTGGAAGGAAAAGGTTTCTATATTTGGATTTTGTCCCAGTGCGAAAAAGGCAATCCACAGGCGATCGCCGAGGCCGCGCGAGCGGCTGGGCTGAGCCATGTGCTTTTTAAAATTGCCGATGGTCCGGCTGCATTCAACCGCGGCCTGGATGTGCCCGTGCGTCAGGCCCTGCAAGAAGCCGGCATCCAGGCCTGGGGCTGGCATTATGTGTATGGCGATCAACCGGAAGCGGAAGCGGATATGGCCATTCAGCGTGTGCAGGAACTGGGGCTGGATGGTTATGTGATCGACGCCGAGGCAGAATACAAACACCGCCCCTCCCAGGCCCAGCGGTTTGCCCGCCGCCTGCGGGACGGATTGCCAGATACCCCCCTGGCTTTGAGCTCCTTCCGTTTCCCGGCCTGGCACCCGGAGTTGCCCTGGAATCAATTCCTGGAGGTTTGCGATTTGCACATGCCGCAAGTCTATTGGGAACAGGCGCACAACGTCGCCTGGCAGCTGGCCGAAAGCAAGCGACAGTGCGACGCCCTGGCGGAGGCCCGCCCGTATGTGCCCACGGGGGCGACATACGGCACGCCGAGCTGGGCAGCCACTCGACAAGATATTGAAGTTTTCTTGCGCGAAAGCCGCAAACTGGGACTTTCTGCGGTTAATTTTTATTCCTGGGATTACGCGCGCGCTCATTTGCCCAATTTGTGGGAGGCGGTCGCTGCCTTCGACTGGCCCTTTGCCCCGCCGCCGCGCGATATCCAGCCACCGCCAGAAGAAAGCCAGGATTTCGCCTCACGCTGGCTGGATGCCGTGCGCCAGCGTCATCTGGAGGCGGCGCTGGCCCTTTACGACCGGCGGGCGGTTTTGGCGGCTGGCGCAAGGGTATACCGCGGGACGACGGGCGTGCGCTTGTGGCTGCAACGGCTGTGGCGCGATCTGCCGGATACGGCCGACCTGGTGCTGGTCGATGCCGTCCAGCAGGATGATTTGATCCGTTTGCAGTGGCAGGCTCAGGCCGAAGGCGGGGAATTGTTGCGTGCAGCTCATGAGACCTTCATCCTCTCCCCTGCTGAACAGGTTTTGTTGCACTACACGTTCTATACCCTGGCCGATGGCTCTGCGCCCGTGCTGCCTCAGCCGACGGGCGCGCCAGCGCCGCGCTAAGGCTCTCCGTAAAGCGTTACGAAAGCGATCGCCAGTTCGCCGTCGTGGCTGAGGGAAATCGCTGTCTTTGGCACGCCCAGTTCGCGGGCGATCTTTTGTGCCGCGCCGTGTAAATGCAGGCGCGGCGCATTGTGTTCTGCGCGCAAGACCTCTATTTCCAGCCAGGAAACAGGCCCAATGCCCACTCCCAGGGCTTTGGCAGCGGCCTCTTTGGCGGCAAAACGTGCGGCCAAAGAGGCGGTTTGGCCGGCGCATTGCTCGAGCTCGGCTGGAGTAAACAGGCGGCGCAGCAGCCGCGGGCCGTGACGTTTTAGCGCCCGCTCGAAGCGCGGCAGGCTGACGAGGTCAACGCCCGTTTTCAGGCGCACGGGGTGGCCTCCTCAAGCGTGCCTGCGCTGGCGCACACTAGCGCAGCCGGGCGGATGTAGCGGCGGGCCACCTGGTTGACTTGCTCCACGGTCACGGCGTCCAGCCGCTCGTTGAAGCGCCGATAGTAGTCCAGGTCCAGGTCGTAGCGGGCGATGTTGAGCAAGGCCGTCAGCACACCGGCGTTGGCTTCCAGGGAGAGGGGCAGGCGGTTTTTCATCCCCTGGCGGATGTCTTTCACTTCTTCCTCGCTGACGCCTTCTTCCACGAAGCGGCGCAATTCCTCGCGGATGAGCGCCAGCGCGCGCGACAGGTTGGCCGGGTTGACGCCGGCGCTCACATCCCAGGTGCCGGTGCTGAGGCTGGCGCTCAGGTTGCTGTAGGCGTAGTAGGCCAATCCGGCGCGCTCACGCACCACTTCGCCGATGCGTCCCATCATGCCGAATTGCCCCAGGATGGCGTTGCCGATCATCGCCGGGATGAAGTCCGGGTGGTGGCGCGGCGGCGCCGTGGTGCCGATGATCACGTCCACCTGCTCCTTGTCCGGGATCTGAATGTGCCGCTGGCGGGGGCGGTCGGGCGGCGGCACCGCCGGAACGATCGCCGGCGGTGGTTGAGCGGGGAGATGCCAGTCGCCGAGGTCGTCTTCCAGCCGGGAGACGACCTCTTGATGGTCAACGGCGCCCACCAGCACGATGCTCATCCCTCGCGGGCCGTAATGGCGGGCGTGAAAAGCGGCCAGGTCGTCTGATTGGAGGGGGGCCACGGTTTCCGGAAAACCGGCGTTGGGGCGGCCATAAGGGTGGGATGCCCCGTAAATCAACTCATCGAAAGTCAGGGCGGCCATGCTTTCAGTGTCGCGGGCGCGCAGGTCTAACCCGGTGAGGATCTGCGTCTTCAATTGGTCAACCTGTGTTGGCGGGAAGGTGGGGAAGCGCAGGGCCTCGGCCAGCAGGCCGAGCACGGTGGGGATATCTTCGGTCAGCGCGCGCCCGTTGAAGGAGATGGTATGCACCCCGGCGGAAAACCCCAGGCTGGCGCCTGCGTCTTCCAGGAGGGTGTAGATCTGCTGAAATGAGCGCTGTCGGGTTCCGCGCATGAGCGCGCTGGCGGTGAAGGCAGCCAGCCCGAGGCGCTCGGGCGGATCGAAGGCGCTGCCGGCGTGCAAAAAGCCGCCGATGACCACCGCCGGACTGAACGGGTTGCGCCGACTGAACACCTGAATCCCGTTGGGCAACTGGCTGCGCTGGATGTCGTCTGCGCCGGGGATGGCGGTGTGCGGGGCGGTCATGGGCGCTTCTCCGGGGTGTAAATACCGACCACGCGGTTCTCGGGGCGAAACCAAGCGCGTGCCGCGCGCAGAACGTCTTCTTGCGTGACGGCCTCCAGCCGGGAAATGTAGGTGGACATGAGGTCAGGGCGGTTCAAGGTCTCTAGATAGCCGAGCCAGGAAGCTTGCTGGGTGACGGTTTCGATGCCGTAGGCAAAGAGCGCCCGTGCCTGCTTGACGGCGCGGCGCAGGCTGGCGGCGCTAATGCCCGTTTCCAGGATGGGTTGCATGGCCTGGTCGAAGGCTTGCAAGGTTTTTTCAGGCTGGCTGCCCTTGTGCAGGGTGAAGCCGAAGGTGAAGATGAAGGGGTCGTAGGTGATGTGCGCCGAACCGTGCAAGCTGGCGGCCAGCCCGTTGGGGACGAGCTGACGGTAGAGGTAAGACGTCTTGTTCGACAGGCTGCCGCCAAAGACGCTGATGCCGGCCGGGCCAGCGAGAAAACTTCCCAGGATGTGGATGGCGAAGGTGTCCGGGTGGTTGAGCGCTGGCGTGCGGTAAGCGATTTGTAAAAAGGGCGTTTGGTCGAGGCCGGAGAGTTGCACCCGGCGTTCCGCTGTCAGCGGCGGTTCATCTGGCAGGCGGCGGTCGGGCAGGGGAGCCGGGGCCAGGTCGCCGAAGTAGCGCTGGATGCGCTCCACCATGTCGGCGGTTTCAAAGTGCCCGGCGAGCGACAGGACGGCGTTGTTGGGGCGGTAGTAGCGCCGATAGCGGGCGTACAGGTCTTCGCGGCTGGTGGCCAGCAGGTCTTGACGGTAACCGATGACCGGGTGACCGTACGGGTGTACCTGAAAGGCTGCCGCCTGGACGGCATCGCTCAGGCGGGCGTAGGGGTTGTTTAAATCGCCTTCCATTTCGGAAAGGATGACGGTGCGCTCTGCCTGTACATCTTCCGGATGGAAGGGGTTGTTGACCATGCGGTCGGCTTCCATGCTCAGCGCCAGGTCGACGTGTTCGGCTGGCAGGGTGACAAAGTAAGCCGTCCAATCCAGGTAGGTGAAGGCGTTCCAGATGCCGCCAACGCGGGCGATCTGGCGGTTGATCTCATCGCCGGGGTAGCGCGGCGTGCCTTTGAATTGCAGGTGCTCTATCCAGTGGGCGCGTCCGGTTTCGCCGGGAGGCTCATCTCGTGAGCCGTGCCGATACCAGAGCCAGAGACTGACGATAGGGGCAGTGTGAATGGGCTTCAGGCAGACGCGCAGGCCGTTATTCAGGTGGTAGGTGGTTGTTAGGGCAGGCAAACCGGTCGTCCGTCCCACAGGGTGGCCTGCGGCATGAGCAGGCAATAATAAGGTTTGAGTACATTTTGCAGGCCGACGAACGGATCGTGCAGGTCGGTTTCGGCCAGGGGGATATCTACGGGCACTTCCAGGTGTACCGGCACGGTGGTATCTACGGGGACGTTGATGCTCAGGGCGATGGGCAGCAAGGTGTCTTGTGGCAGGGTGACGGTCGCCGGGGCGCTGATGTTGAGCAGAGGGGTGTTGATCAACACATAGGCGTTGGTGATCTTCACCGGTTCCGTCAGCCGCACGACGGTTTCTGTGGTCACCGGCAGGTCGAACTGAATGGGGATTTCGGACTCTACGGTGATGCTGGTGATGATGTGGGCTTCGTCCATTTTGACGAAGTTGGCATACAGGCCGCCCAAAATTCCCTCGCCGGCGGTGTTCGCCAGGGTGAGCACGCCGTCCAGGTTGCGCACCAAAGCCAGGATGACGATTAGCAAAACAATGTTGATGGTGAAGGAAATCAGGCTGGCCAGGGTCCAAAACGCACGCAGCAGGCGTTCTCCGCGGCTGTGAGAAGGGGAGACCTTTGGCGGCGGGGTTTCCTGGCGGGGCGTTTGCGGTTTGGTGGGCAGCGGCGGCGGCGGGGTTTGTTCTTCTGGCTGGTCGTTGCTGGCGAGCAACTGGCGCATACGTTGGGCAGGGGATGGTTTGTCTGTCATGCCTTCATCCTCACAGGGTGTGAATAGGGGG
>WGAD01000184.1 GCA_015489255.1 Anaerolineales bacterium
CAACCAGCCTCGGCCCCCACAGCAAGCGCATCCCCAAGTGGGAAAATATGGTTGCACGGGCAACCCCGCCCGGCAGCTCCCATGTTTCTTTCCTGCAAAATCGCGGAGACCACGGAAGCCTTCGGGGCAGCAGCCTCACCTTTGCGCATCGCCAGAGCGCCGCCTCGCTTTGTTTTTTATGTGCTTTTTACACCCATCAATTGACAGGCATTTTTTCCTTCGGCTATACTTGGAAGACCAAGGAGAACCCCCAAAGGAGGAGACTGATGTCTGAACAACGCCCCTGGTTCGCCCATTATGATGAAGGCGTGCCGCAGCATATTGACTACCCGCAAAAGCCTCTTCATCACTTCCTGGAAGAAAGCGCCCGCGCGTACCCGGACCGCGCCTGTACCATCTTCAAAGGCGCCGTCATCACCTACAAGGAGATGAACGAAATCACCGATGCGATTGCCGGCGCCCTGGTGGATATGGGCGTCAAAAAAGGCGACCGTGTCGGCATCTTTATGCCCAATACGCCGCAATTTGTCATGGCGTATTTCGGCATCCTTAAGGCCGGCGGGGTTGTCGTTGCCACCAATCCCCTATACACTCCGGACGAAATCGCCCACCAGGTCAGTGATGCGGGCATCGAAACGATGTTCGTCATGAGCAACTTCTATGCCGCGGTCAAAAAAGCGCAGCCCAAAACCGGGCTGAAGCGGCTCATCGTCACCAACATCAAAGAAGCCCTGCCGCCCGTAACCCGCCTTCTCTTCACCCTTTTGCTGGAGAAAAAGGGCGGCCACCGCATTGAAGGCGGCCTGGCCAAGGGCGATATCTGGATGACCGATCTGCTCAAGAAGTACACCGCCGCCGACCGCCCACAAATTGAAGTTGGCCCCGAAGACTACTGCCTCTACCAATACAGCGGCGGCACCACCGGCGTCTCCAAAGGCGCCATTGCCCTTCACCGCAACATCGTCGCCAACACCCTGCAAATTCGCCATTGGATGCCCAACGCAGAAGACGGCAAAGAAATCGTCCTGATGGCGATCCCGCTCTTCCACGTGTACGGCATGGTGGCCGGGATGAACTTCGGCATGGCGATTGGCGCTTCTCTCGTCATGGTACCCAACCCGCGCGACCTGAAAGACCTGCTCAGCAACGCCGACAAATACCGCCCAACTATTTTCCCAGGCGTCCCCACCCTCTACAACGCCATCAACAACCACCCCGATGTCATCGCTGGGAAATACGATCTCTCGTCCATCAAAGCCTGCATCTCCGGTTCTGCACCGCTGATGCGCGAAACCAAAGAAAAATTTGAAGCCCTGACCGGCGGCAAAGTCTTCGAAGGGTATGGCCTTTCCGAAGCGCCAACCGCAACCCACTGCAACCCCCTGTTGGGGGAAAACCGCACCGGCTCAATCGGTCTGCCGCTGCCAGACGTGGATGCCAAGATCATCAGCCTGGAGGACGGCGTCACCGAACTTGGCGTTGGCGAAATCGGCGAACTGATCATCCACGGGCCACAAGTGATGAAAGGCTACCACAACATGCCCACCGAAACCGCCAACGCCTTGCGCATGCGCGACGACGGCAAAGTCTGGCTCTACACAGGCGACATTGCCCGCATGGATGAAGACGGGTATTTTTATATCGTCGATCGCAAAAAAGAATTGATCAAACCCGGCGGTTACCAGGTTTGGCCGCGCGAAGTGGAAGAAGTCATCATCGCCCATCCCAAAGTGCTGGAAGTCGGTGTGGCCGGCATCCCCGACCCTTATCGTGGCGAAACGGTCAAGGCGTGGATCGTGCTCAAACCCGGCGAGGAAGCCACTGCCGAGGAGATCAAAGCCTGGTGCAAAGAACGTCTGGCGCCCTTCAAAGTGCCCACCCACTACGAATTCCGTGACGAATTGCCCAAAACCACAGTGGGCAAGATCTTACGGCGCGAATTGGTCCGCCAACACAAAGAAGCCAATCCGCAGTAACTTCTTTGACCCCAGCAACGGGCTGGTATCCATCACCAGCCCGTTTTTCATGCCGTCTGTGACGGCGGCGCCCGTGGAGGAAGCGCCATGAGTCTGGTCGTTTTTGATGTAGATGGCACCCTCACCAGCGAGCACGTCTGGAAAGGCCTGATGGCCGCCTGCCAGCACCAGGGCATCAAAACCTGGACACACCGCCTGTATCTGCTGACCCACTACCCGCTTTACCTGGCACGCAAGCTGCACCTCTGCGAGGAGATGGCCTTTCGGCGCCGCTGGGCCGCCGGCCTGGGCTGGTATCTGCGCGGGCTGACCGAAGCCCAGGCACAAGCATTGGGCGACTGGATCGCCGAGGCATACCTGAGGCACCGGTGGCGTCCGGAGCTCCTCAAACGCCTGGATGACCACCGCCAGCGCGGCCACACGGTCGTTTTGCTTTCGGCAGCCCCGCACGTGATCGTCCAGCGCATCGCCCGCCACCTCGGCGCCCACCACGGTATCGGCACCCGTTTCCTCCGCCAGGGGGGACGTTACACCGGTGCGGTGCAGCCTCCCGTATGCCTCGGCGAGGGAAAGGCCGCCCGGCTCATCTCCGAGTTGCAACGATCGCCAGAGGAAACAGCGCCGAAGGTAGCCTGGGCCTACGCCGATTCAATCACCGACCTGCCCATCCTGGAGCGCGCTGCCCATCCGGTCGCAGTACATCCCGATGGAGCCCTGTCTGCCATTGCCCGCCACCGTGGCTGGGAAATCATCGCCAACGATAAAACCCCCGCCTGAAAAGCGGGGGCTTTGTTTGCTGTTCTCCCGGTTTTAGCCTTCCACCGGACGCGGCGTTCCGCCCGTTTTCGGGAAGGGCGGCGGGAAAATGCCTTCAAATTCCTTCCGCGAGATGGTCTCATCTTCCAGCAATTTCTGGGCAACGGCATCCAGCTTGTCGCGGTAGGTTTGCAAGATCTCCAACGCCTGCTGGTAGGCTTTTTGCACCAACGCTTGCACTTCCTCGTCGATCCGCTCGGCCACACGTTCCGAATAGTCGCGCTGCTCGGCAATTTCGCGCCCGAGGAAGATCAATTCTTCCTTCTGCCCGTACACCATCGGCCCCAGAGATTCGCTCATGCCCAGGCGGGTGATCATCGTCCGCGCCAGGCGGGTGACTCGCTCCAGGTCGTTGGAAGCGCCAGAGGTGATGTCATCAAAGACGATTTCCTCTGCCGCCCGGCCTCCCAGCAAGCCGACGATTTGCGCCATCAGCTTCTTGCGCGAGGTCAAAATGCGGTCATCCTCCGGCAAGGCCAGGGTGTACCCGCCCATCTGTCCGCGCGCAATGATGGAGACCTTCTGCACCGGGTCGGCCTCCGGCAAAACGTGCATCACCACAGCGTGGCCGGCCTCATGATAGGCCACAATTCGTTTTTCTTCTGGAGAAATCAGGCGCGATTTGCGCTCCGGCCCGGCGATCACCCGTTCAATCGCTTCTTCGAATTC
>WGAD01000185.1 GCA_015489255.1 Anaerolineales bacterium
GCAGCGTCAGATGTGTATAAGAGACAGCTTCAAAAATGGTCGCGGTACGGTGTAATTACCCATTTTCTAACGCCCGAAGTACAACTTCAGCCAGTCCTCCAATTCATCAAACCAGACGACTTTGCCGGTGGACATCAGAAAACCCTGCATATTGGCCGAAAAGCCTTCCCCTGCGATCACAACAATGCCGGGGATAGGCCAGGATGCTATATCTTGAATGGTAGAGGGGATTTTTTCTTCCGCAGAACCGCTACTCGATTGATATTTGCATTCAATGCCTAAACGTTTGCCGTTTTTTTCATCCGTGAGCACTACATCTATTTTGCGTTTCGCTCCCCATAAACGACGGCCTGCTTTTACTTCTTTTTGGGCCTTTAACCCAAGTTCTTGGGCCAGTTGGACGACCCTATTTTGCAATTCTTTTCCGTTCCTGGGGGCAGTTCCTTTGCCGGCCATTTTGATCTCCTGCGTAGATGACGATAAAACATTTTACCATGACATGGCCGCATTTAAGGCGGGGGATTGCGCCATAGCAGATAGCCGCGATTGATCCAGCGGCGGCGGGTGTCCACGTCCCAGCCGCGGGCGGCCAACTGCCGGGCAGCGGCGCCGAACCATTGACGCCGCCCCAGAGAGCGATACCCATACGTGGCCGCGCGCGCCGCCTTCCAGGCAGCAAAAAAATCTGCGATGGATTCGCCAGGTTGGATGCGGTGGATGTAATTTTTGGGCAACACGGCCTGAAAAGCGATTGGATCGAAACCCGGGTGAAAATTGGTGCTGAAGACCAGCGCTTCCTGCCGCCAGGGGACATCCCCATCCCAGCGGCGCAGCACGTTCATCACCCACAGCGCCCCGCTGGGCGTGGAAGTGCCTTCCAGCAGCAACCCGCCCAGGGGCACGGCGCGGGCCATTTGCTCCCAGGCCGGGCGGACGGCTTGCGGCGGGTATTGACGCAAAACGTTGAACGCCCGAATGAGGCGGACGCGCTCTCCCTCCGCCAGGGGCAAATTGAACCCGCCGCAACGGAAATGGGTGCGCGCGTCGGCCTGCGGTTGGGCCCGGGCAACCCGCTCGGGGTCAATGTCCACGCCCAGGATGCGCAACTCGGGCGCGCTGCGGCGCAGCCGTTCCGCCGTCTCCAGGGTGGTGACGGGGTGGGCGCCAAACCCCAGGTCAACGAACCAGGCGTCCCGAAAAGGGCCGTCCTGTCTCCGCAGCAGATCGGGAGCGTAAAGCAGAATGAAGGCATCCACACGGCGCAGCCGGTTGGGCTGTGTCTTGCCACGGGTAATTTGTCCCTGGGGTTTGGGGCGGGTCTTTGGCATGGGGCGATTATACCGACGCTCTGGTAAAATGGAGCAAAAGACATCCCAATGCGAAGTTCAGGTGGTTATGTTCATTGATACAGCAGAAATTTACGTGCAATCCGGCAAGGGCGGCGACGGAATGGTGCATTTTCGCCGTGAGAAATACGTCCCGCGCGGCGGCCCCGATGGCGGCGACGGCGGCAAGGGCGGCGACGTGGTGCTGGAAGTGAACCCGCACCTGAACACCCTGGCCGATTTCAATCATAAAAAACGTTTCGTGGCGCAAAACGGCAAGCCTGGCGGCCCGAACAATCGTTACGGCAAATCGGCGCCGGACCTGGTCATCCGGGTGCCACCGGGGACGGTGGTTTATGACGCCGACAGTGGAGAGGTGTTGGGCGACTTGACCGAACCCGGGCAGCGGCTGGTGGTCTGCAAGGGCGGGCGCGGTGGACGCGGCAACACGCATTTCAAGAGCGCCCGCCGCCAGGTGCCCCGCATTGCCGAAAAGGGCGAGCCTGGGGAAAGCCGCCACCTGCGCCTGGAACTAAAGCTGATCGCAGATATTGGCCTGATCGGCGTGCCCAACGCGGGCAAATCTACCTTGCTGAGCGTTTTGACCAACGCGCGCCCGAAGATCGCCCCCTACCCCTTTACCACCCTGACGCCCAACCTGGGCGTGGCCTCAGTCGATGAGCACACCCGGGTGGTGCTGGCCGACATTCCGGGCTTGATCGAGGGCGCCAGCCAGGGCGCTGGCCTGGGGCACGAGTTCCTGCGCCATGTGCAGCGGACGCGAGTCCTCGTTCACTTGCTGGATGGGCTTTCTGCAGAACCACTGGCCGATTTCAGCCAGATCAACACGGAGCTCTCCCTCTTCGACCCGCACCTGGCCGACAAGCCGCAACTGGTGGCCTTCAACAAGATAGACCAGGCTGAGGCCCAGGCCCGCTGGCCACGAGTGCAGGAAGCCTTGAGCGCCCGCGGCTACACGGTGATGCCGATCTCGGCGCTGGCGCGCGAAAACACCCGCTCTTTGTTACTCAAGGCAGCCGAGATGCTGGCGCACGCCCCGGAAGTGCAACAACCGGAAATGACGCCGGTCTATCGGCCCGAGGACGACCCGCGCGCTTTTCGCGTAGAGCGTCTGAGCGCCCGAGAATGGCGGGTGCACGGAGAAGCGATTGAACGCGCAGCAGCGATGACGTATTGGGAATACGATGCCGCCATCCGCCGTTTTCAAAAGATCATTCAGACGTTGGGCGTCATCGAAGCCCTGCGCGAGGCCGGGGTGCAGGAGGGCGATACAGTGTACATCGGCGAATTTGAACTCGAGTTTCACGCTTGAAAGCCGGCGCAGAAGGCAAAAAATCCCGCCGCGAGCGGGATTTTTTGCTGTTGCCCCTGGGAAAGGGCGGCTATTTGCGGTTGATGGCATCCATCACAGCGACGGCGGCGACTTGCACGATGTCGGTCACGTCGTCACCGGTTTGCAGCACGTGGACGGGGGCGCCCATGCCGAGCAAAATCGGCCCGATGGCGCGCGCCTTGCCCAGCCGCGCCAGCAGCTTGTAGGCGATGTTGGCCGATTCCAGCGAGGGGAAGACGAGGACGTTGGCATCTTTGACGGCGCTGAAGGGGAAGCGTTCATCCACGATTTCGGCCACGACAGCCGTATCAGCCTGCATTTCGCCATCGACGACGAAATCGGGGCAGCGGCTCTTGACCAGATCGACCGCCTGGCGCACCTTGTCGGAAAGCGGGTGCGGGGTGGAGCCGAAATTGGAGAACGAAAGGAAGGCCACGCGTGGATCAATTTCCAGCTGACGGGCGAAGTCGGCGGCCAGGCAGGCGATTTCGGCCAGGTCTTCGGCCTGGGGTTCGATGTTCACCGTGGCATCGGTAAAGAGGTAAACGCGGTCTTCAACGATCATCAGGTAAACGCCTGCCGCCCGCTGGGTTCCCGGAGCGGTGTGGTGAATTTGCAGCGCCGGGCGGATGAC
>WGAD01000186.1 GCA_015489255.1 Anaerolineales bacterium
ACCGCCTGGCCGAATTGCCCAGCGACCAGCCCATCATGGTCATTTGCCGGTCGGGCAACCGCTCGCAGGTCGGGCGCGATATCCTCCTGCAGGCCGGTTTCAACGCCGCCAGCATCACCGGCGGCATCAAAGCCTGGGCCAGCGCCGGCTATCCCACCGAATAGAATCGATGCCCCGCTGCCTCTTGCCGGGCGGCGGGCTTTTGTTTATAATCCCTTATTGAAAAGATTTTTCAATAAGGGCAGGGAGAGACCGAGATGCGCCGAAGCGAGTTTTGGTTGCAGGCTTTGCGTCAGGGCGGCTACCGTCTGACCGCTGCGCGGCGGGCGGTGGTGCGCGTGCTGGCCGAAAGCGAGCATACGCTTACGCCGGCTGAAATTTACCAGGCCGGGCGGCGGTTCTATCCGGCGCTGGGGTTGGTTTCGGTTTACCGCACGCTGGAGAAACTGGAAGAACTGGGGTTGGTGCAGCGTGTCCATCGGGCAGAAGGATGCAATACGTATTTCCCCAGCGCGGAAGGGCATCAGCACGTGCTGTTGTGCCGCCGTTGCCAGCAGGCGGTTTTCTTTTCCGGGGATGACCTGGAGCCCCTGGTGGGACGTTTGCAGGCCGAAACGGGCTTTCGCATTGAGCGGCATTGGTTGCAGTTGTTTGGGCTGTGTTCTGCTTGCCGGGAAAAGGAGGAAAAGGACGATGAATAAACGCATCTGGCTTGTGCTGGCGGCGCTGGCCGGGCTGTTAGCGGCATGTGCGCCGGCGGCAGAAAAGGCGGACGACCGCCTGCACGTGGTGACGACGACCACGCTGGTAGGAGACGTGACGGCCCAGGTAGGCGGCGATCTCATTGCGCTGGATGTCCTCCTGCCGCCGGGAGCCGATCCGCACGCCTTCGAACCCCGCCCGCAAGATGTGGCGCGGGTGGCCTCTGCCGACCTGGTGATCGTCAACGGGCGGGGGTTGGAAGCCTTTTTGGACAATTTGCTGGACAGCGCCGAAGTCCACGGGCGCGTGGTGGAGGCTTCGGCGGCGGTTCCGGAGCGTTGGCTGGGCGAGGAGGCCGACCACGGCGGCCTGGACCCGCACGTCTGGACGGACCCGAACAACGTGATCTTGTGGACGGAAACCATCGCCGAGGCCCTGGCGCAGGCCGACCCCGCCCATGAGGAGGAATACCGGCAAAACGCGGCAGCCTACATTGCCGAATTGCAGGCGCTGGATGCCTGGGTGCGGGCGCAGGTGGAGCGCATCCCGCCGCAGCGGCGGTTGCTGGTAAGCGATCACCTGGCCTGGGGCTATTTTGCCGACCGTTACGGATTCACCCAGGTGGGCGCCCTGGTGGGGGCGTTTAGCGCCAACGCTTCACCCTCCGCGCAAGAACTGGCGGCGCTGGAAGACCGCATCCGCGAGACCGGCGCACCGGCGATTTTCATCGGCTTCAACGCCAGCGATGCCCTGGCGCAGCAGATCGCCGCCGATACTGGCGTCCGGGTGGTGCGCCTGTACACCGGCAGCCTGACGTCGCCGACCGGCGAGGCGCCCACGTATCTGGCTTTTATGCGTTACAACGTGGAGGCGATTGTCTCTGCTCTGGCGGAGGAGTGAGGCATGTATCGGCGCCAACGACACGATGAAAGGCAGCCGCTGCTGGATGTGCGGCACCTGTGGGTGGAGTATGAGGGCTTCACCGCTTTGGAAGATATTGACTTTCGCCTGCGCAACGGCGAGCGGGTGGCCGTGGTCGGGCCGAATGGGGCCGGCAAGAGCACGCTTTTCAAGGCGGTGGCCGGTTTGCTTTCGCCGGCTCGCGGCGAGGTGCGGGTGTATGGCGCCAGGCCCGACCGGCATTTGTGCATCGGGTATGTGCCGCAGCGTTCACAGGTGGATTGGGGTTTCCCCGTCACCGTGGCAGATGTGGTGATGATGGGCCGCCTGGCCGAAATCGGCCTGTTTCGCTGGCCGCGTCAGCGCGACCGGCAAATCGTTCACGAGGCGCTGGAAACCGTGCGCCTGGCCGATCTGGCCGATCGCCAGATCAGCCAGCTTTCGGGAGGGCAACAGCAACGCATGTTCATCGCCCGCGCGCTGGCGCAGAAGGCAACCTTGATGCTGATGGATGAACCGCTGACCGGCCTGGACGCGCCTTCGCGCGCGGACATCTTTCGCATTCTGGACGATTTGCAGGCGCGCGGGGTGGCGGTGATGATCGCCACGCACGACCTGGAACAGGCCGCCGCCGCGTTCGACAAGGTGCTGTTGCTCAACCGGCGCATGTTGGGCTTCGGTCCGCCCGCGGAAGTCTTGCAGTCGGACCGTCTCCTGGAGGCTTACGGCGGCCATTTGCGTATGTTGCCGCTGGAACAAGTGATGGTTGCCGATACCTGTTGCAGCGGAGGACAAGATCATGCTTGAGTGGTTGCTGCAACCTTTGCAATATCCCTTTATGGTGCGCGGCCTGGCCGCCTCGGTGCTGGTGGGGGTGGTGTGCGCCGTGGTGGGTACCTATGTGGTGCTGCGTGGCATGGCCTTTTTGGGCGACGCTTTGGCGCATACGATCTTGCCTGGCGTGGCGGTCGGCTACCTGGTGCATGGCGGCGCGCGCGGCCCGCTCTTTTGGTGGGCGCTGGGGACGGCGGTGCTTTCTGCGCTGGGGATCGGGCTTATCAGCCAGAACCGCCGCTTGCGCGAGGATACAGCCATTGGCATTGTGTTTGCCGGTATGTTTGCCCTGGGGGTGGCTCTGATCTCTACTGTGCGCAGTTATGCGGTGGACCTGGGGCATTTTCTCTTCGGCGATGTGCTGGGCGTCTCTTCGCAGACTTTATGGCTGACGGCGGCCTTTTCGGCGCTGGTGCTGCTGCTCGTCTTTGCCTTTTACAAGGAATTGCTGGCCGTGTCTTTCGACCGGGTTTTTGCGGCCACGCTGCGGCTACCGGTGCGGGCGCTGGACAATCTGCTCCTGGTGTTGCTGGCCATTACGGTCGCCATTTCTTTGCAAACGGTAGGGGTGACGTTGATGGTCGCCATGCTGGTCACCCCGGCGGCGACGGCTTACCTGCTCACCCGGCGGCTGCCGGTGATGATGGCTTTGGCGGCCCTGTTTGCTGCCCTGTCGGCGGTGGGAGGGCTGTATCTTTCGTATTACTGGAGCATTGCTTCGGGCGCGGCGGTGGTGCTGCTGGCGACGCTCTGGTTTGGGGTGGTGTTTGCATGGAAGCGCCGTTCGCGCTGAAAGGACGTCTCTTCCTGGCGGCCTTGATCTGGCTGACCGCCTGCCAGGCGGCGGAGCCGCGGCCCGCGCCCTCGCCGACCGCTCCCCCGCCGGCGATCATCGTCTCGGTGGCGGCGCCGACGGCCACGCCGACGCCCTTTTTGCCTGCGTCGCCCTCGCCCATTCCCACGAAGGCGCCCTCCATCACGCCGACGGCCACGCCCCTTCCCAGCCCTTCCCCTGCCGCTGCTGCGGCGCGCACGCAGTACGACCTCCGCCTCCAGCTGGATTATGCCAGCCGCCAGGCCGAGGTCTGGGCCACGATCCGCTATCCCAATCAAAGCGGCCTGCCCTTGCGCGATCTCGTCCTCGATGTGGAGCCGGCGCGCTGGGAGGGCGCGTTTTCTCTCCTGGGCCTGCGGCTCGACGGGGCCGATTGGCCGGAATATGTGAGCGATGGCGCTTATTTCAAGGTGGTTTTGCCGCAGCCGCTCTTGCCCGGGCAAGAGGCGCTGCTGGAAATCCATTATCGGCTGGCTGTGCCTTATCGGTCGCGCGATGAGTTCTTTGGTTACGATGGCTACCAGCTGAACCTGGTGGATTGGTACCCGCGGGTGGTACCCTACGATGTGGTGCAGGGGTGGTTGTGGCATCGTCCCTGGGTGGTGGGTGAGCACCAGGCCTATGAACGAGCGGATTTCGACGTGCAGCTGACGGTGGACAACGCGCCGGAGGGTCTGCTGGTTGCCGCCAGCGCGCCGCCTTTGCCCGATTCGCCGGGACGCTATCGCCTGAAAGGGGCGCGCAATTTTGTCTTTTCGCTCAGTCCGGAGTTCTTGCTTTCGGTGGCTTCCGCCGAGGGCGTGCAGGTGTACAGTTATTACTTCCCCGATTTACGCTTTGGCGGGCGGGCGGCAGCCGATTTTGCCGCCCAGGCGGTGGCAGCCTACACGGCGGCCTTTGGGCCGCCGCCGCACCAGACCCTGACGCTGGTCGCCGTCAGCGCCAATGATGGCATGGAATATAGCGGACTGGCCTTTTTGCCGCGCACCTTTTACGAGGAATATGACGGCAGCCAGCGTTCCAACCTGGCGATGCTCACCGCGCACGAGGCCGCCCACCAGTGGTGGTTCGAAGCCGTGGGCAACGATCAGGCCCTTTACCCCTGGCTGGACGAAGCGTTGGCGACCTATAGTGAGCGCTTGTTCTATGCCCGCGGCGGCGAGGCCGAGGTCGCCTGGTGGTGGAACTTTCGCGTGCTCTGGTTCGAGCCGCAGGGGTATGTAGATGGCAGCGTGTATGAATACGAGCAATTCCGCGAATATGTGGATGCCGTCTATTTGCGCGGGGCGCTCTTCCTGGACGCTTTGCGGCAGCAAGTGGGGGACGAAACCTTTGCCGCTTTTTTGCGGGCGTATTATGCCCGCAACCAGGCGCGTTTGGTTGCGCCGGATGACTTCTTCAACCTGCTGGCCGAGCACACCCGGGCCGATTACACCCTTCTTTTGCAGACGTATTTCCGCCCCTGAGACGAAACGCAGACGTTTTGCTTACGGGGTTTTAAGGCAGCCGTCTTAAAATCGGGGCGAAATCATGCCATGCAGGAGGTCTTTATGCGCCAGAACAAACTCCTGACGGGAGTGCTGATCGTGCTCTTGGCCTTTCTCAGCGCGGCTGGCGGCGCGTATGCCGGCATCCGCTGGTATCAGGCCGCTGCGGCGGCCTCCACGGCGACGCCGCCTTCCCCACCCCGGGTGGAAAGCGCAACCCAAACGCTGACCTTCAACGATACCGACATCCAGACGGCCATCACCCGGGCGGTGGAAAAGGTCGCCCCGGCTGTGGTCACTGTGGTTGGCGTGGTGCCCGGGCAGGTCACCTGGTTTGGCCGCACCGCCGATAGCCAGGTGAGCGGCAGCGGCGTCATCATCTCGCCAGATGGGTATATCGTCACCAACAACCATGTGGTCGAAGAGGCACGGGAACTCTCGGTGGTGCTTTCCGACGGGCGGCAACTGCCAGCCGAAGTGGTCAGCACCGATGTGTACGCCGATTTGGCCGTCCTCAAGGCGGAGGGAGACATGCCAGCGGTGGCGGTCTTTGGCAATTCCGACAACCTCAAACCCGGCGAAACGGTCATCGCCATTGGCTCGCCGCTGGGCGAATTCCGCAACACGGTGACAGTGGGCGTTGTCAGCGCTACCGGGCGCGCGCTGGACACGGGCAAGGGCTACTGGATGGAAGACTTGATCCAGACGGATGCGGCCATCAACCAGGGCAATTCGGGCGGCCCTTTGGTCAACCTGAACGGCGAAATCATCGGCATCAACACCATGATCGTGCGCGGCGGCTACGGTTCGCAAACGGTGGCCGAGGGATTGGGGTTTGCCATTCCGGCGA
>WGAD01000187.1 GCA_015489255.1 Anaerolineales bacterium
GATCGGCAGCGGCTTGCATCAGGTCTTCCAGTTCCAGGCGGGCGGTCAGCCGCCGGCTGACTTCGGAGACGACGGCCAATTGCTCTGCTCGGCGGCGCAGGGTGGTGTAGAGCTGCGCTGCATCCACGGCGCGGGCCACGTTGTCGCTCAGGGCGCGCAGCACGAGCAGATCGTTGGGGTGAAAGGCGTCGGGCCGGTCGCTTTGGATATCGAGCACGCCGACGATGCGCTGCTCGATCTTCAGGGGCAGCGCTACTTCCGAGCGGGTTTCTGGCAGGCCGTCCAGGTAGCGGTAACGGGGATCGTGGGTTACATCGGGGGAGACGACCTCCTCGCCGCTGGCGGCGGAAAGGCCGATGATCCCCTGGCCGAGGGCCACCTCTTCGATGGGAGAGACGACCTGCTGGCGGCGCGCCGCGTTGGAGCGGAAGCGCAGGCGGCGTGTTCCCTCGTCCAGGGTGAAGATGGCCACATAGTAATAGCCGAAGGTCTGCTGGATCAAAGTGGTGACGCGATCGGCCAATTCGTCCACGTCCAAGACGTTGGCGACCTGGAGCGCCACTTTCCGCACCAGCTGCAGCTGCTCCAAGCGCCAGCGTTCCACGGCAAAGCGGTGGACGGTGGTAAAAGCCAGGGCGGCGATGCTGGCGAGGGCTTCCAGCCATTCGACCTCTTCTTCCGGGTAAGGGGCCTTACGCACCACCAGTAGACCGCCGAGCACGGTTTCCTGGTGCACCAGTGGCACGGCCAGCCAGTAACGGCCGTCGGTGTTGGGGCACCTGCGCAGCAGGCGTTGGGCGGCAACGGCCTGCTGGAGGAGGTCTTCTTGTGGGCGGGAGCTACAAGGCGCGCCCGGCGGCGTGCCCGGCAGCTGGAACACGGCCTCGTCTAACCACAACGTGACCTCACCGCCCAATTGGCGACGGACGAGATCCACGATCAACCGGTGTTGCTGGTGCAGAGTGGGCAGGGAGAGGAGTTTTTCTCCCAGGCTGGCGAGTTCGCGCCAGACGCTGCCGTTGGCGGGCATCAATGCTCCTGCGGTCGGTGTTTGATCAGGGTGAGGAAGTTGCCTTCCGCCGTGCTGCGGTAACGAATTTCATCCATCATCTGCCGCATCAGGTGGACGCCTAAACCGCCGGCCTTTCTCTCGAAGAGGCCGCTGTCCAGGTCCGGGGGAGGGACGTTGTTCGGGTCGCAGGCCTGCCCTGTATCGTGCAGGGTGATGGCCAGGCCCCGGGGATGCAATTCCCAGGAACAGGTGATGAGGCCGCCCGCCCCCCGGTAACCATGCTCCATGATGTTGGCGGCGGCTTCATCGACGGCCAGAGCCACAGCGTACACGCCGCGCCGGTCGAATCCGGCCTGGCGGGCGCCTTCTTCGACAAAGGCGCGCAATTTCTTCAGGTTTTGGGGCCGGGCTTCAACCGTCAGGCTGGGCATGAGGGCCTAAAAATGCCCGACGGCGTCGGTCAGGTTGTCGTAGAGCGTGAAGAGCGGTTTGAAACCGGTTAATTCCAGCGATTCGGCGATCAGGTCCGGGGTCATAGCCAGCACCACCTCGCCGCCCTTTTCTTTGGCGGTCTTTTGGGCAGAAAGCAACACGCGGAAACCGGCGCTGGACATGTATTCCAGCGCGCTCATATCGAAGACGATGTTGGCCTGATCGTGATCGAGCAGATGCTCGAAGGCATTGCGCAGGGCGACGGAGGTTTCAGAATCCACCCGCCCGCTGGCCTTGATGACGGTGCAGTGCTTGTATGTTTTGGTTGTAATTTCCATACGGTTCCTCCTGGGGCGATTATATCATTGCCGCCTGCTCTGGTCATCTGGCTGGCTCTGTGGCAAAATAACCGCATGGACAAACGATGGCTGCAAACGGGATTGCTGATGGCGTTGGGGCTGGCGCTGGGGCTGCTCTATGGCTGGGTGCTGGCGCCGGTGGAATATGTGGACGTTTCGCCGGACCTCTTGCGCGCCGATTACAAAACGGAATACGTGGTGATGGCGGCAGAAATTTACCGTCAAGATGGAGATGCCGCTGCGGCGGCAGCCTATCTGGCAGCGCTTGGCCCGCAACCCGTCGTTGAGCATGTGGATGCGGCGCTCGCTTACGCCCGCCAGCATGATTATCCCCCGCAAGATTTGCAATTGCTCAACGATTTGCAGCTGGCCATGCTGCGCTGGCAGGCCGCTGAAGAGGGTGTGCAATGAGGGCGCGCCGTCGCTGGATGGAACCGTTGCTGGCCCTGGCCCTGGGGCTGGCGCTGGGCTTGTGGATTTCCTGGGGAATTGCGCCGGTAGAATACACCGATGCGCCGCCTGCGCTCTTGCGCGCCGATTTCAAAGATGAATACCGCTTGCTCATCGCCCGCGCTTACCTGGCGACTGGCGACCTGGAGCGCGCTCAATTGCGCCTGGCCGCCTTGCGCGATCCCAGCCCGGCGCAGGCGCTTTCTTTGCAGGCTCAGGCGCTGCTGGCGTCGGGCGCGCAACGGGAATCGATCGAAGCCCTGGCCCTGCTGGCCGAAGACCTGCGCGGCGGGCTTTCGCCCTTGCAGCCCGAACAGACGCGCACGCCGCGCCCCACCCGCACGGTGACGCCCTCGCCCACCCTGCCGCCGCTGCGGACGGCGACGCCCACCTTTACGC
>WGAD01000188.1 GCA_015489255.1 Anaerolineales bacterium
CAGCAGGCTGCGCCAATCGGTCACGGTTTCCGGCTGCCAGTCGCCGGCCCTCTCCCAGACGCGGACGGCAAACCATAACGCCAGATACATGAACAGGTTGGCGAAGGTATCGACGGTGAAAAAGTGGGATTGCTGAATTTGTAACACGGCCAGGGAGGAAAAGAGCGCCGCCAGCAAGGCCACTTTGCGGTTGTACACCCGCGCAGCGATTAAATACAGGAGGACGATGGACAGCAGGTCCGCCAGGGCGGAAAGTTGACGCCCCACCAGGTGCACGCCGCCGTATCCTGTCCAGTCGCTGACGCCGGTCACGGATTGCAGCCAGCCCGCAAACCAGGCGTCTGGCCGTTCTGCCAGGATCGTTTGCGTCCACTCGCTGAGGGCTTGCATCCCCTCGGCAACGACGTTCACCAACACGATGGGCAAATCGCCATAGACATAAAACCCATAGCCGCGGTTATAAGGGTTGAGAGGAGAACGCGCTGTATCGAAATAGGTTTTCAGGCTAATCCAGCGGCGAGATTCCGGCGGGCAGTTCAGCAGGGAGGTATCTGGCAGGGCGCACTCCCGCACGTCCAGCGCGCTTTCCACCATCGTCAGGAAGCGTTCGTCCGGGTGCAGATGCTGCCCCTGGTCCCAGTCCAGGCCCGTGGTACGCAGCCAGGCACCGAGCAACAGCACGCCAATCAACAGCAGGTCGAAAATCCAGTCACGTCGTCGCATAAGCGGTTATTGGTCCAAAACGGTAAAAATCCAAAAATCGTGGTAAGGAACCCGCGAAACGTAATACTGCTCCATGCCTTGCGGATAGAGCGCGCGCAGCACGGCGAGCGTTTCTTCGTCATCGTATTTGACGATGAACATCTTCGGCGGCGGCACGTCCAGCGTATCGGGCAGGTCTTCGCGCCATTTGCCCATATCCACATAAGGGATGCCGTTCCACAGGGCCGGCAGGCGGGTGTCCACCCAGTAGGGGTAAGGCACAATCCAGGCGCGGTCGAAGGCGCCGTCGTTGGCGGCAGCAAAATCGCGTATGACGGCGGCCATTTCCGAAGAATTCCAGGTGCCGGCGTCGTACTGGGTGGCAAACTGCTCCAGCACCAGTGTGTAATTCTGTGTCGCAGAGAAAGCAAACAACACCGCCACCAATGCTGCGCCCAGGGCTTTCCCCAGGCGTGGACGGGCATTCTCCAGCGTGCGCCAGATCGTATCCAGGGCCAGCCCAGCGAACAAAAAGGCCGGAATGGCCGCCGCTCCCGCCCGGTTGAGCGCCGGATTTTCGATCGGGAAGGCCAGCGCCAGGGTGGACGGCAGTTGCAAAACCGGCACGGCGATCAACAAGGCCAAATCTTGCCAGCGGCGGTGACGCAGATAGCGCAGCAACGTCAGCAAGGCGCCCAGGGTAAAGAGTGCCCCACTGACCACCCCCAGCGCCGGACGGTTGGGGATGGAAATCGCCCAGATGTTGCCGTCTTCCCAGTTGAACATGAGCAATCCGCGCCAAAAATTGCTCAGGAAAATGCGCCAGGGAGAGCCGGGCAGCGGCTGCTCCAGGCTGGTCATGCGGGTGAGCATACGGTGGGAAAACTGATCGGGATAGGCCAGCATGTAGCGGCCAAGCGGCAAAAAGATCAAGACCGAAGCCAGCACCAGCAGGCCAAACAAGGCGATCGCCTGGCCGCGCGCCCAGCGTTCACGCTGGTGCCAGAGATACACGCCCAAAACCGCCAGCAAGAGCAAGGGCGTAACCCGGAAGGGGCTGTAGCCATGAAGGCCAACCCCCAGGAAGAGGCCAGAGAGGATGAAATCGTTGCGCCGTCCGCTGCGCAAGCCACGCATCAGGTAGTAGAGCGCCGGCGCGGTGAAGGCCGGGTACAGGGGGAAGCGCAAACCAATGCGCGAAATGACGTTTTGCCAGTACGAAACGCCCATCAAAAAGAGGGCGATCCAACCGATGCGCCGGTTGCCCCATTCCACACCCAGCCGGTACACATACGGCAGCGGGATCAGGCCGATGAGCGCCGTCCCTATCTTCAAGCTCAGGTAGGAAATGCCGGTGCCAAACAAACGACCTACCAGCAACGTCCAGTAAAACTGAAAGGCCTCGCGCCCGGTATTGCGCGGGAAAAAGACCCGCCACTCGCCCCGTGCGACATCGTACACATCGAATAGTTTTTCAGCGTGATCGCTAAACGGCTCCCAGGGCACTTCTGCCAGCCGGTAAAAACGGATGAAGAGGATCCCCAGGGCAGTCAGCAGCAGGAGGGCATTCCAGGGAGAGCGCCAACGCCAGCCGCTCTTCTGCGCCCTTTGCGGCTGCCAGAAAACGTAAAAGAAAGCGCCCAGCGTCGCCGCCCACAGGAGGAGGTTCGTTGGCGTAAAGAGAAA
>WGAD01000189.1 GCA_015489255.1 Anaerolineales bacterium
AAGCCTGACCTGTTTCGCCGCTTGCAGGCCTGCCACGTGCAGGCCTTTTTTTCTGCCCGGCAAAATGGGGTAAAATCCTGTCATGGAAGTTGAGATCGCCGTAGCCAAAACCAATAAATATGCCGTTTCCGAAAGCGGCGACACCGTAGAGGTGGTTGAGCGGCCCAACGGCGGATTATCGATCGTGATGGCCGATGGACAAAGCTCCGGGCAGGGCGCCAAAGCCATCTCACTGCAGGTCGTACAACAGGTGCTCAGCCTGCTGGCCGCAGGCGTCCGCGATGGAGCCGCAGCCCGCGCGGCCTCCGATCGTCTGTTTACCGCCAAAAAAGGCCGCGTTTCCTGCACACTGAACATCCTCTCCGTCGATCTGCTTTCGCGCACCGTCGTCATCAGCCGCAACAACCCGGCGCCGGTTTACATCTACGCCGAAGGCCGCCTGCGCTGCCTGGAGGAGGAAAGCCGCCCCCTCGGCATTTACCGTAACACCCGCCCGCTGATCGATGAGCTGGCCCTGCAGCCCGGGCTGATCGTTGTGGCCTACACCGACGGACTCGTCCACGCCGGCAAACGCAAAGGCCAGCCGATGGACGTGGAAAGCCTCCTGAACGGGCTGCTGACCGCTGCCGCGCCGGCCCTGCCCCCGGCCCAGGAACTGGCCGATGCCCTGCTCAACGAGGCCATGCGCCTGGACGACAACCGCCCCGCCGACGACATCAGCGTCATCGTGCTGCAAGTGCGCGCCGGAAAGCGTCTTCCCGTGCGCAAGATGCTCGTCCAACTGCCTTTCTCCTGATGCCCCACCGACCCTTCGCTCATTTCCGCCGCCGTTGGCTAGAGATCTGGCTGCTCGTCCGCCAGTTCCGCTGGCCGTTGCTGCTCTTCAGCATCACCGTATTAGCAGGAGGGGTGTTGTACTACAGCCTCAGCCTGTGGCTGAACGAACCGCTGGACAACCTGGCCGAGGCCATCTACCTGGTGCTGACCCTCTCGTTTCTGCAACCTTCCGGTGAGTTCCCTCTGCACTGGCAGCTGGAAGTCTTTTACTTCCTCATGCCGTTGATCGGCCTGGCCCTGCTGGCCCAGGGGTTGGCCGACTTCGGCGTCATGCTTTTCAACCGCCGCATGCGCAACAAGGAGTGGCAAGTGACGCTGGCATCCACTTTTCATCATCACGTCGTCCTGATAGGCCTGGGGCACCTGGGCTTTCGTGTTGCCAAAGAACTTCACGAAATCGGCAAACCCGTGGTGGTAATCGAACTCGACCCCGACGCCGACTTGCGCCCCACGGTCGAAAGCTGGGGCATCCCCATCCTGCAAGGCGACGGCACCCAGGCCACCGTTTTACAGGCCGCCAACGTCGCCCGCGCCGAAAGCATCGTCCTATGCAGTCAAAACGACGCCGTTAACCTGCAAGCGGCGCTCAAAGCCCGCGCCCTCAACCCGAACATCCGCGTCGTCATCCGCATCTTCGATGATGGTTTCGCCGATGCGCTGCGCGAGCAATTTGGCTTTCAGGCGTTGAGCGCCACCGGCATGTCGGCTCCCATCTTCGCCGCCACCGCCGCCAACGCCGATATCACCCGCCCGATCACCATCGAAAACACGGCCCTCAGCCTGGCCCGCTTTGTCATCGCCCCGCGCTCGGCCCTCAAAGGGCGCACCATCGGCGACATCGAACAACAGTACGATGTCAGCGTGGTGCGCATTGAACGCAACGGCCAAATGGACATGCACCCGCCGGCCAACCGCATCTTGCAAGACGGCGACCTGCTCATCGTCCTGGGCGAACCCCACCTGCTGAAAAAACTAATCTATGACAACCGCTGACCAACCCCGCATCGGCATCGTTGGCCCTTGCGGCGCCGGCAAGACCACCCTGGCCGCCGCATTGCGTCAGCGCGGTTACCAAGCGCGCGCCATTGCCCAGGAACACTCCTTTGCCCCGCAAATGTGGCAACGGCTGACCAACCCCGACGTGCTCATCTTCCTGGACGCCTCGCCCACCGTCTGCGCCGCGCGGCGGCGCTTCCAATGGACGGTCAAAGACTGGGAAGAACAGCACGCCCGCCTGGCGCACGCCCGCGCGCACGCCGATCTCTACCTGCACACCGACGACCTCAACCCGCAAGAGGTCCTGGCACGCGTCCTCGCTTACCTGGAGGGCCGCCGACCATGAACCCGGACCTCCAGCGCAGCCTGGAACGCGCTGCCGCCTGGCGCGCCTCCTGGCTGCAACCGCCGCACGACCGCGCCTTCCGCCTGTTCAACGGCTTCTACGAGGGTGCGCCCGCCCTGAGCATCGACGTTTACGCTCGCACCGCCGTCCTGCACAACTATGCCCGCCAACCCGCCGAAGGCGCCCCCCTGGTGCGCCAGGCCGCCGATTTCATCCAGGCCCGCCTGCCCTGGGTGCAAACCATCCTGGTGAAGGTACGACGCGGCTCGCAGGAAGAACGACGCGGGGTGCTGATCGCCGGCCCGCAGCCCGATCGGCGCATTGCCGAAAACGGCGTCCGCTACGCTATAGACCTGACGCTCAACCGCGACACCAGTTTCTACCTGGACACGCGCAGCCTGCGCCGCTGGGCCAAAGCCCGCCTGGGCAGCAAGACCGTGCTCAACACCTTCGCTTACACCGGCAGCCTGGGCGTCGCCGCCGCGGCGGGAGGCGCGCGCCGCGTCATCCACCTGGATCGCAGCCGCACGTTTCTCAACCTGGCGAAGGAATCGTACACGCTCAACGGCCTGCCCATCCACAAGCGCGATTTCATCGCTGCCGATTTCTTCCCCGTCACCGCCCGCCTGCGGCGAGAGAAAGCCCAATTCGATTGCGTCTTTCTCGACCCGCCCTTCTTCGCCGTCAGTGGCCGCGGTCGCGTAGATTGGGAAAACGACCCCCTGCGGCTGATTAACAAAGTCCGCCCTTTGGTGGCGCCCAACGGCTGGCTGGTCGCCATCAACAACGCCCTGTTCCTCAGCGGACAGGCATACATGGCAACGCTGGATCGCATCTGCGCCAGCGGGCGCTTCGTTCTCGAATCCCGACTGCCCATCGATCCCGACTTCACCGGCCCGGCAGACGACCGACAGCGCCCTCCGCCGGTCGATCCCGCGCCCTTCAATCACCCGACAAAGATCGCCATCTTGCGCCGGATCCTTTGAAAAAAGGCGGTGGTATAATCTGCTTTCGTACCGCCACCAGCCGACGGCTGGTATTTTTACATCATGGAGAAGAAGAAATGCGTCGTCAGAACAACATGCTATTCCTGATTATTCTTCTGTTCGCCGTTGCGGTGTGGATCGATTTCAGCGATACCATTCGCATCGGCAGTTTTTCGCGCAACGTGGAAACCCGCCTGGGGCTCGATCTGCGCGGCGGCTTGCAAGTGCTGCTGGAAGCCGATGTGCCAGCCGACACCCCCGTTGCGCCGGAAGACCTGGAGGTCGCCCGCGCCATCATCGAACGGCGCGTTAACGCCCTCGGTGTGAGCGAAACCGTGCTGCAAGTGGCGGGAGACCGCCGCATCGTGGCCGAATTCCCCGGCATCGACAACCCCGAAGACGTTATCGCCACCCTGCGCGAAACCGGTTTGCTGGAGTTCGTAGATACCGGCGACACCCCCTTCCAGGCCGGCCAGCCGATCCAGACGGACTTCGGCCTGACCGAAGAAGACATCGCCGCCCTGGAAGCCGAAGGCATTGCCGTTTATCACACCGTGATGACCGGCACCGCACTCGACACCGTCGCCGTCCAGCCCGATCAACTCGGCAACCCGACGATCTCCTTCAGCCTGAAGCCTGACTACGCCAAACTCTTTGCCGATTACACCGCGGCCAACATCGGTAAATACCTGACCATCGTACTCGACGGCAAAGTCATCTCCTCCCCGGTCATCAACAGCGCCATCCCCGATGGGCAAGGGGTGATCCAGGGCAGCTTCACCCGTGAAGAGGCCAATTCGCTCGCCATTCAACTGCGCTACGGCTCCCTTCCTATTCCGCTGAAGGTGGTCGAAAGCCGCACCGTCGGCCCCACCCTGGGCGAAGAATCGGTACGTAAGAGCCTGCTCGCCGGCCTGATCGGCCTGACCGTTGTTATGTTGTTCATGGCGCTCTACTACCGCCTGCCCGGCACTATCGCCGACGTGGCCTTGATCAATTACACCCTGCTGACCCTGATGCTCTACAAACTGATACCAGTCGTGCTCACCCTGCCCGGTATCGCCGGCTTCATCTTGAGCATCGGCATGGCCGTGGACGCCAACGTCCTGATCTTTGAGCGCCTGAAAGAAGAATTGCGCGCCGGGAAGAGCCTGCGCATGGCCATCGATTTGGGGTGGAGCCGCGCCTGGCCATCCATCCGCGACTCGAACATCGCAACGCTCATCACCTCCTCCATCCTCTTCTGGTTTGGCAACACCTTCGGCGCCAGCATGGTCAAAGGCTTTGCCCTCACTCTGGCCCTGGGTGTGATGGTCAGCTTGTTCACAGCCATCATCGTCACCCGCACCCTGCTGCACCTGGTGCTGGACAACGTCAAATCGGCCGAACACCCCAAGTGGTTTGGCATCTAGGAGTTCTGCCATGAACATCATCAAGCACCGTTACCTTTATTTTTTCATTTCCCTCGTGGTTATCTTGCCCGGCGTCATCGCCCTGGCGCTTTGGGGATTGCCCCTGGGCATCGACTTCACCGGTGGCAGCCTGCTGGAGATTAGCTTCAGCGGCACGCGCCCCGATAACGCCATGATCGCCGAAACCTACGCTGAATTTGGCATCGAGGACGCCATCATCCAACCCCTGGGCGACGACGCCTTTTCCATCCGCACCCAGGCCATTGACGACGCCACCAAAGGGCAAATCGTCGCCGCTCTGGAAGAAAAGAGCGGGCAAACCGTCACCGTGCTGCACTTCACCCAGGTCAGCCCGGCAGTCGGTGCCGAAGTCGCCGCCCGCGCTATGGGAGCCGTGGCCCTGGCCGCCCTGTTCATCCTCGGCTACATCACCTACGCCTTCCGTGGCGTGCGCCACGCCTTCCGCTACGGCGTGGCCGCCATCACGGCCATGCTGCACGATGTGCTGGTCGTTGTTGGGCTGGAGGCCATCTTTGGCCACTATCTGGGTTGGCAGGCCGATTCCCTCTTCCTGACGGCCCTGCTGACGGTGATCGGCTTTTCCGTGCACGATTCCATCGTCGTCTTCGACCGCGTGCGCGAAAATAGCCACATCTATCGTCGCCTGGACTACGAAACCCTGGTCAACCACTCCATCGTCCAGACGCTGGATCGCTCCATCAACACCCAGCTGACGGTGCTCTTCACTCTGCTGGCGCTGGCAATCTTCGGCGGCAACAATATCCGCCACTTCGTCGTCATCCTGATGGTGGGTATCTTCAGCGGGACGTATTCCTCGATCTTCAACGCCGCCCCCATCCTGGTCGTTTGGGAATACCAGGAATGGAAAAATTGGTTCCGCCGCCGCAAGGCAGAACCGGCAGCCTAAGCGCACAAAACAGCGCGTTTGAAGAAAACGCGCTGTTTTTTTACGCTTTATTTTTTATGATATTTATGAATAATATTGACAGACAGCCACCATCCTGACTGT
>WGAD01000190.1 GCA_015489255.1 Anaerolineales bacterium
CCCCCGAACCGCCCGTCATCACCACAGCCCCGGCAGAAGAAGCCCCCACAGAGGCCCCCACCGAAGCGCCCACCGAAGCGCCGCCTACAGCCACGCCCACGCCGGAACCGGTCGTTGTGGTGACGACCGCCCCCCAGGTTGTGCCCGCGAGCTACGCACTGCAACCGGGAGAGTTCCCCTATTGCATTGCCCGCCGTTTCAACATCAACCCCGACCAACTGCTGGCAACGAACGGTCTCAGCCCCACCGACGGGCGCATTTACTACCCGGGCCTGACGTTGACCATTCCGCAAAACGCCGACCCCTTCCCGGGAGAACGCGCCTTGCGCAGTCACCCGGACTTCTACACGGTCACCAGCAGTGAGGAAACCATCTACGGCGTCGCCTGCCAGTATGGCGATGTGGACCCGATGGACATTGCTGTCATCAACAACCTGGCCGCCCCCTACACGTTGCAGGCCGGGCAAATTCTGGAAATCCCCTAAACCTTGCTTCCCAAACAGCCTTGCCCAAGCCTCCGGCTTGGGCAATTTCTTTACCCCCAACCGACATACAGCCCAAATACGGGAGACCTCAATGAAATTCACCACCATAGCCTCAGAGACCTTGCTACAAGGCCGCGTTTTCACCATCCGGCGCGATCAAGTCCAGCTGGAAGATGGTCGCACCACGCACTACGACGTCATCGAGCACCACGGCTCGGTGGTCATTCTGCCCATAGACAAGGCCGGCAACCTGGTATTCGTGCGGCAATACCGCCATGCCGTCGGGCGCGAACTGCTAGAACTGCCCGCCGGCACCCTCGATCACCCCGACGAAGCGCCGCTGGCCTGTGCCCAGCGGGAAATCCGCGAAGAAACCGGCCTGGCCGCCCGTAACTGGCAGGCCTTGGGAACGTTTTACCTGGTACCAGGCTACTCCACCGAAAAGATGTACGTCTTCCTGGCCACCGACTTGTACCCCGCCCCGTTGCAACCGGACGAATACGAATTCCTGCGCGTCGAGCGCGTTCCACTCGCCCAGGTGCGGCAGATCATCTCAACTGGTGGCCTGCCCGATGCCAAATCTCTGGCGGCACTCTATCTGGCCGCGCCACATTTGCCCGCCTGATCTCCGGCCTCGTCCGCAATAAATGACAGTTTACGTCAGTTTTGTGGTCATAGGTAACTGGCAAACCGAACCACAAGTTCCTATAATTATACGGATATGACATTATTTTCCTCATTCCGTACCCAAAGGAGCAAACCATGGCAAGACCCATCAAGATGATCGATGGCAACGAAGCCACCGCTTCCGTTGCCCACCGCTTGAACGAAGTTATCGCTATCTACCCCATCACGCCCTCCTCGCCGATGGGCGAATTCGCCGACGAATGGTCGGCCCGTGGCAAGCCCAACATCTGGGGAACGGTTCCCCTGGTGGTGGAAATGCAGGCGGAAGGCGGCGCAGCTGGCGCCGTGCACGGCGCCCTGCAAACCGGTGCGCTGACCACCACCTTCACCGCCTCCCAGGGCTTGCTGCTGATGATCCCCAACATGTACAAGATCGCCGGCGAGCTGACTTCCACCGTCTTCCACGTGGCCGCCCGCTCCATCGCCGCCCAGGCCCTGTCGATCTTTGGCGACCACTCCGATGTCATGGCCGCGCGCTCCACCGGTTTCGCCCTGCTGTCTTCCGGCTCGGTGCAAGAAGCCCACGACTTCGCCGCCATCGCCCAGGCTGCCACGCTGCGCACGCGCGTGCCCTTCCTGCACTTCTTCGACGGCTTCCGCACCTCGCACGAGATCAACAAGATCGAAATGCTGACGGACGAAGACCTGCGCACCCTGGTAGATGACGAACTGGTGCGGGCACACCGCGCCCGCGGGCTTTCGCCCGATCACCCCTTCATTCGCGGCACAGCCCAAAACCCCGATGTCTTCTTCCAGGCCCGCGAAACGGTCAACCCCTACTACCTCAAGGCGCCCGGCATCGTCCAGGAAGTGATGGATCAGTTCGCCGCCCTGACCGGTCGTCAATACCACCTCTTCGATTACAGCGGCCACCCAGAAGCCGAGCGCATCATCGTCATCATGGGTTCCGGCGGCGAAACCGCGGCAGAAACCGCACAATACCTCAGCGCCCAGGGTGAAAAAGTCGGCGTAATTCGTGTGCGCCTGTATCGCCCCTTCTCCATCGAACACCTGATGGCCGCGATCCCGCAATCTGTGCAGAAGATCGCCGTTCTCGACCGCACCAAAGAACCCGGCGCCGCTGGCGAACCCATGTACCTGGATGTCGTCAATGCCCTGATGGAAAGCGGCCGCACCCACATCAAAGTCATTGGCGGACGTTACGGCCTCTCATCCAAAGAATTCACCCCGGGCATGGTCAAAGGCGTGCTGGACGAACTGAAAAAAGACCAGCCGAAGAACCATTTTACGGTTGGCATCTACGACGACCTGACCCACACCAGCATTGAATACGACGCCTCCTTCTCCATCGAAAGCGACGACACCATTCGTTGCGTCTTCTTCGGCCTGGGGTCCGATGGCACCGTCGGCGCCAACAAAAACTCCATCAAAATTATCGGCGGCGAGACGGACAACCACGCCCAGGGCTACTTCGTCTACGATTCGAAAAAATCCGGTTCTATCACCATCTCCCACCTGCGCTTTGGGCCGCAGCCCATCCGCGCCCCCTACCTGATCGAACCCAACACGGCCAACTTCCTGGGCGTCCACCAGTTCACCTTCATGGAAAAGCGCGACGTGCTCAAATACGTCCGCCCGGGCGGCGTCTTCCTGCTCAACTCCATCTACGGCCCGGATGAAGTCTGGGATCATCTGCCCCGCGAAGCCCAGCAAGCCATTCTGGAGAAGAACCTGTCGTTCTACGTCATCAACGCCTACGAAGTTGCCGCCAAAGCAGGCATGGGCACCCGCATCAACACCATCATGCAAACCTGCTTCTTTGCCATCAGCGGCGTACTCCCGCGCGAAGAGGCCATCGCCAAAATCAAAGATGCCATCCAGAAGACCTATGGCAAACGCGGCCAGGCCGTTGTCGAAAAGAACTTCGCCGCCGTCGATAGCGCGCTCGATAACCTGCACAAAGTGGACTACCCACACCAGGTGACCAGCCAGCAAGGCATCCGCCCGCCCGTGCCGGAAGAAGCGCCCGCCTTCGTCCGCGACGTGCTCGGCCCGATGATCGCCGGCGAAGGCGACAGCCTGCCCGTTTCCGTCCTCCCCGCCGATGGCACCTACCCCAGCGGAACGACCCAATGGGAAAAGCGCAACATCTCGTTGGAAATCCCCGTCTGGGAACCGGATCTCTGCATCCAGTGCGGCAAATGCGTCATGGTTTGTCCGCACGCCGTTATCCGGCAAAAAGTCGTCCAACCGGAACTGCTGGCCGAGGCCCCGGAAACTTTCAAACACATACCGGCCAAATTCAAGGAATTCCCCGGATACGAATATACCATCCAGGTCGCGCCGGAAGACTGCACCGGCTGCCGCCTGTGCGTGGAAGTCTGCCCGGCCAAAGACAAAAAACAGGCCGGACGCAAAGCCCTCAACATGGCGCCGCAGCCGCCCATCCGCGAACAGGAAGCCCGCAATTGGGACTTCTTCCTCTCCTTGCCCGAAGTGGATCGCACCAAAGTCATGCCGACCACCGTCAAGAACAGCCAGCTGCTGCAACCGCTGTTTGAATTC
>WGAD01000191.1 GCA_015489255.1 Anaerolineales bacterium
GAGCAAGCGATCATCTGCCGCTTGCAGGGGGGAGGCGCCGCATTCTGGACATTGAAACCAATCCGTCGGCGATTCTGGCGTGGGGATGGGGGGCGCCCCTCCCCGGGCGCGGGCGCGGACGAAGACGCTGGGGCTGAGCTGCCACCAGTTGCCCGTCCACTGCGCCAGTCCGTCCAGCCAGCTGAGCCAGCGAGGGGGGATGGTGCGCTTGAGCGCCGGCAGGCGAAAGTGCGAGACAGTCAGCACTCGTTCCCGCCCGAAGCCGGTTTCTTCCAGCCACCGAAAGACGGTTCGCGGGTGGAAATCGAAGTTCAGCGGGACGAACTCCACCGGTTCGGGAGAAAAGGGATTCCATTCCTGCCGCCGCAAGGCATAGCGCAAGATGGCTTTCAGATTTTGCTTATTGGCAAATTCCAGGATGAAGGGGCTGCCAGCGCCCAGCACCCGGCGGACCTGCCGCAGGGCGGCGGGGGCATCGGCCATGTGGTGCAGGGTGCGGATCATGGTTGCGCCGTCGAACAGGCCGTCGCGGAAAGGCAGGCGGTAGATGTCGGCGGCCACATAGAGATAACGAGGTCCCTCTCCCAGGCGCTGGATGGCCTGGCGCAATTGGGTGCGCGAGTAGTCGAGCAAGACGATGCGCTGATACCCCTGGTAGCGCGGGGTGTTCCTGCCTGCACCGGCGCCCAGTTCGAGCAGCAAACGCCCCCCTTCCGGCGGCAACAGACGACGCAGTGCGATGGCTTCCGCGCGGTCTTCGTACTCGCGGTTGCCTTGTTCCCAGAAGGAGGTCTGGTAATCGGAACCTTCGTAATCGCAAACGGGAGGGCGATCGCTCATTATCCGCTGTATCCCCGACCAACGCCACGGTAAATGAAACCAAGTTCGCGCATGCGCGCCGGATCGTAGATGTTGCGCCCGTCATAGACCACCGGTGTGCGCATGGACTGGCGGATGCGGGCCAGGTCCAATTGTTTGAATTCGTTCCAATCGGTCACTACCACCAGCGCATCAGCATCCTGGGCGGCCTCGTAGGGGGTCTGGCACATTTTCACCGCGGGCAGCAGGCGGCTGGCGTTGTCCATGGCGATGGGGTCATAGGCGTAGACATCGGCGCCGGCCTCCAGGAGGCTGTGGGCAACATCAATGGAGGGGGCGTCGCGCATGTCGTCTGTGTTGGGCTTGAAAGCCAGCCCCAGAAGGACGATTTTGCGCCCTTTCAGGTCTTCCAGGATGTTTTCCAGGTGGTGGCGCGGCAGTTTGCGGCGTTCTGCGTTGATGCGCAGCGTGGCGTTGAGCATGATCGGTTCAACCTGATTTTGTTCCGCCATGTAGGCCAAGGCCTGCACGTCTTTGGGGAAGCAGGAACCACCCCAACCGAGACCGGCGTCCAGGAACATGGGGCCGATGCGTTTGTCGTACCCCATGCCAGCAGCCACCTCTTTCACATCTGCGCCCAGGGTTTCGCAAATGTTGGCTATTTCATTGATGAAGGAGATCTTGGTTGCCAGGAAAGCGTTGGAAGCGTATTTGATCATCTCCGCGGTGCGCAAATCGGTGAGCAGGATGGGCGCCCGCAGGGGCAAATGCAATTGGGCCACTTTTTCGGCGGCTTCGGGATCGGTGGAGCCGAGCACGGTGCGGTGCGGGTGCATGAAGTCGCTGATGGCCGAACCCTCGCGCAAGAATTCCGGGCAGGAGACGACGGAAAAATCTATCGGCTGCGGCTGATGGCGGCGGACGATGTCGGCGACCCAGTCGCCGGTGCCAACGGGAACAGTCGATTTGTTGATGATGATCAGCGGGTCTTGCATGGCGCGGGCGATGCTCTCTGCGGCGGCGGCGACGTATTGCAAATCGGCCTCGCCGTTGACGCCCGAAGGCGTGCCGACGGCAATGAAAGCGAATTCTGTGCCGCGCAGGGCTTCTTCGTAGGAAGTGGTGAAAGATAACCGTTCCGCGCGCACATTGCGTTCCACCAGTTCCTTCAGCCCGGGTTCATAAATTGGCATGATGCCGTTTTTCAGGCCCTCAATGCGTTCTTCATTGATATCCAGTGCAATGACACGGTTTCCCAGGTCGGCAAAGCAGGCGGCTGTGACCAGCCCCACATAGCCGACGCCAACAACTGCGATTTGTTTCATAGAGTTCTATCCTTTTTTACACAAGAAGGTTGCAAAGCAAAGCGGGCTTAATATACCAGAAAAACAGGAATACAATCGTGGCAAGAATGAAAACTCTCTGGTATAGTCATCCCATGCGTATTCTGTTTGTGACCGATGCCCGGTCTCCCATTGCCCGTAACTGGCTGCGCTATTGGCCGGAACAAGGGCATGAGGTCTTTGTCGTGAGCACTTTTCCCGCCGAGCCTGTGCCCGGTGTGGCGGGGTTTGCCGTGACGCCCATTGCGCTCAGCGGATTGGCAGGCCGCAGGCAAGCCGAAAGCGCGCCTGGGAAGCGGCGCTCTGCCCCTGGCGGCGCCCGGTTGATCGCTGTGCGCACGGCCTTGCGTCACCTGGCCGGGCCGCTGACGTTGCCCGCTGCGGCGGGCCGGTTGCGCCACCTGGTGAAGGACTGGCAGCCAGACCTGGTTCACGCTTTGCGCATCCCCTTCGAGGGGATGCTGGCCGCTGCGGCGGTGCGCGATTTAAACGTCCCTCTGTTGTTGTCCGTTTGGGGAAACGATTTCACGCTCCACGCGCCGGCCAATCCTCTGATGGCGAGAGCAACGCGGCAGGCGCTAGCGCGTGCCGACGCTCTCCATGCGGACTGCCAGCGGGATGTGCGCCTGGCCAGGGAATGGGGCTGGCCGGCGGGGCGTCCGTCGATCGTTCTGCCGGGGAACGGCGGCCTGGATTTGGACGTTTTTCATCCGGCTGCCGAACCGCCCGCGGCGCCTGTGGTTGTCAATCCGCGCGGCTTTCGCGCCTATGTGCGTAACGATACGTTCTTCCGAGCCATTCCGCTGGTGCTCGATCGACGTCCGGATGCGCGCTTCTGGTGTGTGGCGATGCAGGGAGAATCGGCGGCAGAGGGCTGGATCAACCGCTTGCGCATCCGCCATGCGGTGCGTTTGTTGCCGCACATGCCGCGTCCCCGCCTGGCCGAGGTCTTCCGGCAGGCGCAGGTCACGGTATCGCCCAGCGTACATGATGGCACGCCGAATTCGTTGTTGGAATCTATCGCCTGCGGTTGCGCGCCGGTGGCTGGCGATCTGGAATCTATCCGCGAGTGGATTGACCCCGGGCGCAATGGCTTGCTCATCAATCCCGCCGATCCGCGGGCGCTGGCAGAAGCCATTTTGCGCGCCCTGGAGGATGAGGCCTGGCGGCGGGAGGCGCAAGACTACAACCAGAAGATGCTGCGTGAACGGGCGGAATACACCGCCTGTATGCAGCAGGCGGCAGCGTTTTATCATCGCCTGGTTTGAGAGGAAAAAGGAACAGCCCGCCTGGTGCGGGCTGTTTTGCCGATTGGGGGGAGTTATTGGCTGCTTGGTTGCCGCAGGGCTTCCAGCTCTCGCTGGAGCTCGATCTTGCGGGCTTCCGCTGCTGTGCGGATTTCGCTGGTCAGGGCGTTCATCCGTTGTTGCAGTTCGTGGCGCAGCTCCTGGCCCGATTCGGGCGCCAGCAAGATCGCCAGGGATGCGCCCACCATCCCCCCGATGAGCGTGCCGATAAGAAAACTGGTGATGCGACGCATAGAAAATTCTCCTTGAGTTTCAAATCAGGGTTGATAGGGCCGCCAGGCCGGGTCGAAGTCGAAACCCGGGTCGGTGGTTAGGCGGGTCTGGTTGCCGCCGGTGAGCGTAGTGATGTAGAGGTCAAAATTGTTGTCTACGTTGCTTTCGAAAACCACCCAGAACCCATCGGGCGAAATGTCCAGGTCGAGCACGGGTTGAGGACGAATGCCGTCCAGCCGTTGGGCGGTGGCGTTTTCGCGGTTATCGTAGCGCACGCTGGCAACCCAGCTGATAGCGCCCGGCTGCGCCTTTGACTGGCTGAAAAGAATCACGTTGCCGTCCGGCGCCCAGGCGGGTTGGAAATCCCAGATGGTGGGGCCGCTGCGCACCAGCTGCGTTTGCAGTTCGCCGTCGCTGGTCATGTACCATATCTGGTAAACGCCTACGCGGCGCACGGTGTACACGATTTGTGTGCCCTGCGGCGACCAGGCCGGATAGCGCGTCCAGACATCGGAGCGGGTTTTTGTGAGGCGGCGGGCCTCATTGGTGGCGAGATCGAAAACATAGATCTGCGGGTAGCCGTCGCGCAGGGAGGTAAACGCGATGTACCGCCCATCCGGCGACCAGGCGGGATCGTAATCTCCGCCGGGGATGCTGGGCAGGGGCGTCAGGCCGCTGCCATCGGCGTTCATAATGTACAGGCTGCCGTTTTCGTACTTGTCTTGCCGGGCCTTGCAGGGAGAAACGAAGACCAGTTGGCTGCCATCTGGAGACCAATCGGGCTGGCAGGCGCCATCGGGCAGGTTGGTCAACTGACGCAGGTTGTTGCCCTGACTATCGATCAGCCAGATCTGCGGGATGCCGGTGCGATCGGAAGCGAAGGCAATTTCACCCCATCCGCCGCCCACTGGCGTATTGGTTGGCGTTGGCGTGAACGAAGGTGTGGGGGTGATGGTTGCCGTGGGCGTGGCCGTCGGCGTGGGGGTAGATGTGGGGGTGCTGTCTCTTATACACATC
>WGAD01000192.1 GCA_015489255.1 Anaerolineales bacterium
CACAGGAAGCGCTGGAAAAGAACGGCTGGGACCTGGAGGAAGTCGCCTGGATTGTGCCCCACCAGGCCAACATCCGCATCATCGAGGCTGCCGCCCGGGCGCTCAAATTGCCGCTGGAGCGATTCATCGTCAACCTGGACCGGTACGGCAATACCTCGACGGCTTCGATCCCCATTGCCATTGCCGAAGCCGCGGAAGCGGGGCGCATTAAACCCGGGCAGCGCATGGTACTGGTGGGGTTCGGCGCCGGGCTGACCTGGGGAGCCGTTGGGTTGCAATGGGTGGGCGCGCCGGAAGAAAAGCGGTATTTTACGCTGCGGCCTTATATGTGGTGGGCGCGCGTCCATGCCTGGTATCAGCGGCTGGTGCGCTTCATCGAAGGGCTGCTGTGGGGCCGCGTGCTGCGCTGAGGCTTTCTTTTTCCGTTCTTTTGTGGTAAATTTGCGGTACTACTGCAATTACAAGGAGCGTCGTCATGGTTAGTAACTTCGGCTTGCCTGAACTGTTGATCATTCTCGTGGTTGTGCTGTTGATCTTTGGTCCCGGCCGGGTGGGGAAGATCGGCGGCGAACTGGGCCGCGGCATCCGCGCCTTCCGCGACGGGTTGCAAGGCAAGGAGGGCGAAAAGACCGAGGCAGAGGAAGAGAAGCCGGCCAGCGGGGAATAGTCGCCTTTGTGGTATCCATCATGCGAACACCCTCGCACAATTGCGGGGGTGTTTTCATGCCGATGAATTTGCCGAGGCCTGCGAGGTGATGTAGATCCCGGCCAGGATCAAAGCGCCGCCGAGCAGCTGCAAGGCGCCAGGGATTTCTTGCAGGATGAAATAGGCCAGGATGGTGGAGCCGATCGGCTCTCCGAGGGTGGTCACGGCCACGAAGGCCGCTGGCAGGTAACGCAAGGCCCAGTTGTACGTCGAATGCCCGATCAATTGCGGGACCAGCGCCAGGAGCAGCAGCCAGACGAAGGTGCGGGTGGAATAACCCAAGAGAGGGATCCCGCTGACCAGGGCGATGAGGAGCAACACCAGGGCGGCCATGCTGTAGACCGTGAAGATGTAAGGGATGAGGTCGGTTTTTTCCCGCAGGCGGCGGCCAATCATCAGGTATCCGCTGACGGCCCAGGCGCCGGCCAACGCCAGAAAATTACCCCAGGCAGCGCGTCCCTGCAAAAACGCAGCCAGCGAGGGGCAGCGCAGGGCGCCGCCTTGCAGGCTGCAAGCGTCATTCATGCCGATGAACACGCCGCCCAGGATGGTGAGCGTCAGCCCAACCCACAAGGTGCGCGGCAGCTTTTCTTTAAGGAAGAGCGGCGAGAGGAGGGCCACCCAGAGCGGCGAGGTGCTGACCAGGACGACTGAACTGGCGACGGTGGTGTAGGCCAGGGAGGAGATCCAGGTGGCGAAGTGGGCGGCGAGGAACAGCCCGGAAAGGAGCGCCAGCGCCAGATCGCGGCGGGAGAGCGCATGCAGCGCCTGCCGGTGTCGCCTCAGGGTCACCGGCGCCAGCAGCAGGCTGGCAAAGGTCAAACGCCAGGCGGCGATCGCCAGGGCCGGCGCTTCGGCCTGGGCAAAGCGGATGAAGATGGAAGCCGTGGAGACGGCCAGGATGGCGATCAGCAGCGCGGGGACCAGCAAGGGGTGGCGGTTGGACATGGTTTCTCTCCTCCGGTTTTCCCCTTATTCTAATCGGATTTTCGGTGTGGCTGGAGTTCTCTTCGGGCTTTGTCTGCCCGGTCAACAGAGGCCCCCCGCTGGTTGAGCGGTCGCTGAGCCTGTCGCAGCGTAGCGCAGCAGCCGTACCGAAACCAGCGGTTTGACCCGCGCCTGTTGGCTTCGATACGGGCTGACGCCCTACGCAGCCAACGGAAGCCCCGCTGGTTGAGTGACGCCGAAGGCGTCGTACCGAAACCAGCGGTTTGACCCGCGCCTGTTGGCTTCGATACGGGCTGACGCCCTACTCAGCCAACGCGATCCCCGCTGGTTGAGTGACGCCGAAGGCGTCGTACCGAAACCA
>WGAD01000193.1 GCA_015489255.1 Anaerolineales bacterium
AACCCCACCAGGGCTTGCAAATCGCTTTCCGTCATCCGGTCTCCCCAGGCGGGCATGGAAGTGCCGGGCACGCCGTTGGTGATGATCGCCAGCAAGGCCTGGTCGCTGGTAGATTCCAGGAAACCCTTGACGTTCAAGGCCGGTGCGCGCGGTGTGCCCTGTCCCTCCGGGCCATGGCAGCGGGAACAGTTGGCGGCAAAAAGGGCCTCGCCCTGTGCCAGCGATTCCGCCGTCACCGGCAGGGGTTCGTCTGGCTGTGGAATGGTGCCCGTCGGCACCTCGTCCCAGCGCTGCATGAGTTCGACCAGGGCCGCGATCTCGTCCGTGGTCAGTTTCCCGCTCCAGGAAGCCATCAGCGTGCCGGCCACGCCGTAATTGAGCACGCGGATCAGGTCGTCTGCGCTGCGGGCGCGAATTTCCGGCGTGTTGAGGGGCGGCGCGATGTCCGTTCCCAACCCGTCCCCGCCGTGGCAGGCCACGCAGTATTCGGCATACAGGGTAATGCCCTGCGCCAACGCCTCCCCTTGCGGCAGGGCGGAAACCTCGGCCAGCAAGGCCGCATCCGGCTCGGCGGTGAACGGTTCCAGCGGCGTCAGCCCCAATTCTGCGGTGCGTTGGGCAACGGCCTGCCAGTCGCCCCGCTGGATGAGCGCAACCAGTTCAGAGATCTGGTAATCGCTCAGGGGGCCGCCGTCTGCCTTTCCCCAGGCGGGCATGGCCGTTCCATACCGCCCGCGGGCGATCACCTTGAACAAATCGTCGTAGGTCATCGTCGCCAGGGCCGGGTTGTCCAGCGGCGGGGTTGCGCCCAACCCTTCGCCTTGCGCTCCGTGGCAAACGGCGCAGTTTTCCGCGTAAAGCGTCATGGCCTCGTCAATCTGGAGGGCCAGGATCTCCTCGCGCGCTGCCGGCAGCCGTTCCGGTTCGCGCAGGATGTACAGACCCAGGGCCAGGACGAGCAACTGGGTGAACATTACGCCCAGGAAAATTTCCCATTTGTGGGTGTTCATTGCCATCTCCTTTTCATGCCAACCGCGGCTGCCCGCCGCTGGCGGAGGGCAGCCCCGATCTCATGCCGGGGGGTAAACCACCTGCCCGGGGTCGAAACGATCCCGCTGGACGGGTTGAGCCGTATCCACCAGGATCTCGCCGTCCTTCACTTCCAACGGGAAAAGGTCCAGCGGGCGCGGCGCCGGCGGGTTTTGCACCTCGCCCTGCAAATCGAACTGCGAACTATGGCAGGGACAAATGAACGCGCCCGCGGTCTGGTCGTAGGGTACGGTGCAGCCCAAGTGCGTGCAACGATGATAAAGCGCCAGCAATCCGCCGTCTGCCAGCCGCACCAGGTAAAACCGTCCGTTGGTGATGTGCGTCACCGAGCCGGGGGGGAAGTTTTCCACTGGCCCCAGGTTGAACACCGAGCCAAACTCGCCTTCCGCCACCCGCGGCTGCAAATAGGCCAGCGCCATGCCGCCCATTTCCAGCGTCGCCAGGCCGCCAAAGAAGGCCCAGGTCATTTTCAAGAAGTCGCGTCGGGAAGGGGTTTCCGCAGCCGTCTTCATCGTTTCCTCCAGGTTCAGTGTGCGGCGGGCATGGCCCAGGGCCAATACAAGGCCATCCCCGGCCCGCGGAAAAAGATACCGATCAACGTCAGCACGACGAAAGCCGTCGCCAGGAACACAAACAAAAACAGGATACGCTCCTCGCGGCTGGTTTGAAAACGGGCGTGCACGGCCTCGTCCAGCAGGATGAGCGCCAGCCCCACCAGCGCCAGCGGCACCAGACCATTGGCCAGCAGGGAGGGCCAGGAGGGCAGCCAGGCGGCCCAGTGCAGCACATATTCATCCAGCAGCACCCAAAGTGGCGTCAGCAGCAGGCCCAGCCCGGCGGCCAGCAGCGCCAGCGCCCGCCCGCGCGCCGAGCGGAAATACACGCCCACGCTGTCCGTATCCACATCCATGAAGGGCAGCAAAAAGAGCGCGCTAAAAGCCAGCCCGGGGATCAGAATGGCCGCCACAAAGGGGTGGAAGTGCAGCAGCAATTCTTGCAGGCCGAGGAAATACCAGGGCGCCTTGGCCGGGTTGGGTGAAACATCGGGGTTGGCGATCCCTTCCAGGGGCGCCGGCGCCAGCATAGCAAAGACGACCAGCGCCGTTAGCCATCCCAGGGCGTACACCGTCTCGCGCCGCACCAGGTGGGGGATGGTCGTCACCCGCTCCACCCGCTGCGGCGTCATCTCGCCCGCCTGCCGCGGGCGGGTCAGGCCGCCATCTTTGCGCACCCGCCAGAAGTGGAACATCATCAGCCCAAAAAGAGAAAGGGGCAGCACGGCGATGTGCAGGGAATAAAAGTTGAGCAGGGTGCGGGCGCTGACTTCCGGGCCGCCCAGCAGCACCCGGCTAAGCGAATCGCCCACCAGCGGCACGTAAGTGATGATACTGGTGCCCACCGTCACTGCCCAGTAGGCCAGCTGATCCCAGGGCAGGAGATAACCGGTAAAGTTCGACCCCAGAATCAGCAGCAACATCCCCAGGCCGATGATCCAGTTCAGCTCACGCGGCGGGCGGTACGCGCCGGTGGCGAAAACGCGCAGCAAATGCAGCCCGCTTACCAAGATCAACAGATTGGCGCTCCAGTGGTGCAGGTTGCGCAAAAATTCGCCAAACCAGACGGAGGAACGCAGGGTCAGGATGTCCAGATAGGCCTGCGGCGCGACCGGGGTGTAATTGTTGAGCAGCATCACCCCCGTCACGCCCAAAACAGCCAGCAGCAGGGCAGACAGCCCTCCC
>WGAD01000194.1 GCA_015489255.1 Anaerolineales bacterium
CGGCAGCGGGCGCTGGCTTCCTTGCCCGATTACGAAAACCGCCGTGCGCAGGCCGCCCGCCTGCGGCGGGAAACCCTGGCAAACTGGGATGCGCTGCTCAATCGGTTCGTCTCGCAGGCCGAAGCCAACGGCATTCGGGTGCACTTTGCCGCCACCGCAGAAGAAGCGCGCCGTCAGGTGTTGGCTCTGGTTGCGCAAACCGCCAATTCTGCGTTGGTCGCCAAATCCAAGAGCATGGTCACCGAGGAGATCGGCCTGAATAAAGCCCTGGAAGCAGCCGGGCATCGGGTGGTGGAAACAGACCTGGGGGAATACATCGTCCAGTTACGCGGCGAGCCGCCGAGCCACATCATCACCCCGGCGGTTCACCTGCGGCGGCAGGAAGTGGCGCAGCTGTTTCAGGAAAAACTGGGACTGCCCTACACGGAAGACGTACCGACGCTGACCGAGGCCGCCCGCCGCGCCTTGCGGCGGGTGTTTTTGGAAGCCGACGTGGGCATCAGCGGGGTCAATTTTGGCGTGGCCGAGACGGGCGGGTTGTGCCTGGTGACGAATGAAGGCAATGGGCGCATGGTCACCACGCTGCCGCGGCTGCACATCGCGGTGATGGGAGGCGAACGTCTTCTGCCGAGGCGCAACGACCTGGCCCTGATGCTCTCCCTCCTGCCGCGCTCGGCCACCGGGCAGAAGATCAGCGTTTACACGCAGCTCATCCACCGCCCCCTGCCGGGGCAGGAACGACACCTGATCCTGGTAGATGCCGGGCGCCGTGCGCTGGGTGAGTCGCCTCTGGAGGAGGCTCTGGCCTGCATCCGTTGCGGCGCCTGCCTGAACGCCTGCCCTGCCTTCCGCGAGATCGGCGGGCACGCTTACAACAGCGCCTACCCCGGGCCCATTGGCTCTGTAGTTTCGCCGGGGTTGTTCGGCCCGGCCTACCAGGAATTGGCTTACGCCTGCTCGCTATGTGGCGCTTGTGCCGAGGTCTGCCCGGTGCAGATCCCCCTGCCAGACCTCCTCGTCCGTGTGCGCGCTGGCCGGTTGCCGCAACCGGCCTCTCCAGGCGGCGCACTGTCTGCTGCACTGCGCCGGGGGCTGCGTTTCTTTTCCTGGTTGGCAGCGCATCCGACCGTTTTTCGTCAGGCCCAATGGCTGGCGGGGCGCTTGCCCTGGCGCGGCGATTTCCTTCCGCTGCCCGCCTGGACGGGCTGGGGGCTGGGGCGCGACCTGCCACGTCCTGCGCGCAAGACCTTCGCGCAGGGTTTCAGCGCCGAACAACCGGTGGGAAAACCGCCCGCAGCCCGCCCGCAGCCGCAGAAGCGCACGGCTTCTTCCTCTGTTCCCTTGCAATCTGCGAGGCGGGTAGCCCGCTTTGTGCGCGAAGCCGAAGCGCTGGGCACGGTGGTGCTGCCAACCAGCTGGCAATCTCTGACGGACGACCTGGCAGATCTTCTCCGCCGCCGCGGGATCGCGCGTGTGCACGCTTGGGCGCGCATCCCCGGGCTGGACGGGGAACGGCTGTCCGCTTTGGGCATTACGCGCTGTTCCGAGCCGGACCCGGAGCTGCAGGCAGGGGTAACGGGCGCGCTGGCAGCCGTCAGCGAAAACGGCGCGCTTCTCATCTCTGGCGGCGACCCCGTCCATCCGCTGACCGCTTCCCTTTTGCCGCGCATACACATCGCGGTGTTGGCCGCAGAAAACGTGCTCCCCACCCTGGAAGAGGCGCTTTGCTTGCCCGCTGTGACCCACGCCCCAGCGGCGGTTCTGATCGCCGGCCCCAGCCGCACTGCCGATATTGAGATGACGCTGACAGTGGGCGTACACGGCCCCGAGGAGGTCATTGTTTTTCTGGTTGACGAGCCTCAACCCCTGTGATAAAATCACGCCGCTCCGCCCCCATCGTCTAGTGGACCAGGACGTGGCCCTCTCAAGGCCAAAACAGGGGTTCGAACCCCCTTGGGGGCACAATCCCGCCGCTTGTGGCGGGATGTTTTTCTATACATAACCCGAGTTGCGGATTAGCAATAGGTATCCGTTTTGTCATTGCGAGCGACCGCAAGGAGCGAAGCAATCCCCTGTATGACGATGTGGGAGATGCTTCGGGCGCGATGCGCCCTCGCCATGACACCCATCCTCCTTATCCGCAATTCAGGTTATACATAAGACATCAGAGGTTGCCATACCCGCAATAAAAAAACCTGTGCTCTGGCACAGGTTTTTTCTGGTGACCGACCGGGGACTCGAACCCCGAACCAACTGATTAAGAGTCAGCTGCTCTTCCAATTGAGCTAGTCGGCCAGGCGGCCTGTATTATACCTTAAAGCAGGAAGATGTAAAGGGAATCGCGCATGGCCTCAAATGTGCCCGTGCCC
>WGAD01000195.1 GCA_015489255.1 Anaerolineales bacterium
GGGCCTCTTCCGTGCCCCACGCGGGAATCTCTCTTCTGATGGCTGAATCAGCGTGCTCCCTCATCGCCCTGCGCCCCAAACATAACCACTGTGCAACAACCATAACAGATCATCGGCCCCAAGCGTGTGCGCCAGCCGGCTTCGCCGCCTCCACCACGTTTGCCGAAAACCCGGATCCAGACTTTGGGGTCTTCACCAAATCAACCTCGTTGAAGACCCCGAAATTCTCCAGGCCTGCCGTTCTTGAAAACTTGCCAACCAGGCAGGCCGACGCCTGGGCGCATAGAGTTTCATCGAGGCTCCCACGCGATCCAAATGTGTGGCAACCCATGTCAAAACCGCATTCGATGACCATAACCCCTTACCCATCAAAGGCTGCGCCAACCCGCCGCCTCTATATCGCCGCTTATGACATTCGCCATCCCAAACGCCTGCGCCGCGCCCTTCATCTGCTCAAGGAGCAAGCCAGCGGGAGGCAGAAATCAGTGTTCGAGGTGTTTCTGACCGAACCAGAGAAAGAACGGCTGTTGGAAAGGGTGGCCGAAGTTCTGAATCCCGATGAAGACCGCTTTTTTCTTCTGCGGCTGAGCGACCATCAGGCAATGCTTACCGCTGGTATCGCCGTCCCTCCGTTGGATCAGCAATACATCTGCATCGAATGATGCGCTTATGACCATCCTTTACCTCGACCGCAAAACCCTCTCCCTTGAGCGCGAAGGCCGCGCCCTGGTGGTACGCGATGGCCTGCAACGGCTGGCCAGCGTGCCGCTGCGACTCCTCGAACGGATGGTGATCCGCGCCAATCTGACCCTCGACGCCACCCTGCTCCATCGCCTGGCCCAAGAAGGCATCCCGGTGGTGATATTGGGAAGACGCCCCGAGCAGGTCTCTCTTCTACTCGGCACTTTGGGCCCCGATGCGCGACGCCGCCTTTGCCAATATCGGCGTTATGAAGACGACCACTGGCGCCGCCAATGGGCCGCCTACCTGATACGGCGCAAACTCCTGATGCAAAAAAGGTTACTGATCCGCCACCGCCGTCGCCGTCCCAACCTGCATAAACCTCTGAGCGACGCCGTAACCTGTTTGGAGCGGGCACTCAACGAATTACATGGCAATGAGCCGCCACCCCTGGATCAACTGCTGGGTATCGAAGGCGCCGCAGCCCGCTCCTATTTTCAAGGCTATGCGCGGCTTTTCCCTCCGTCACTCGACTTTCAAGGCCGTAATCGCCGCCCACCCCGCGATCCGGTCAACGCAACCCTTTCGTTGGCCTATACCCTGCTTCATGGCGAACTGGTGCTGGCCTGCTACGAACGGGGGCTTGACCCCTATATCGGCTTCTACCACGAGCTTTCTCATGGCCGCGAATCGTTGGCCAGCGACCTGGTGGAGCCTTTGCGCCCCCTTGTGGACGACTGGGTGCAGACACTGTTCCGCTCCGAAGTGCTGCGCCGAAACCACTTTCATACCCGTGGCGACGCCTGCCTGCTCGATAAAACCGGCCGCAGCCATTTCTACAAATTCTGGGAAAACAGGGTTCGTCCTCTGCGCCGGCGCATTCGCCGCCACATGGACCAGGTGGTTAAAGTGATCACCCAAGGAGAAGAACGATGACCGTTCTCTACCTCCACAAGATGCGGGACCTTTCGATAAGCCTGGATGGCCCCAGCCTGGCGGTTCGAGGCAACGGCCAGGCCACGCGCCTGTATCCTCTCGCCCGTCTGGAACGTATCCACTTGCCTGCCTCGCTGGATCTCGACGGTAAACTGCTCTTGCGCATGGCGCTTGCCGGTGTAGCCGTTGCTCTGTGCCGACGTGACGGCTCACCAGTGGCCTGGTGCCTGCCCAGCGTGAGCGAAAAACCACTCGCCTCCAACATCCAGAAACTCGAGAAGCGCTTCGATGCACCCGCTCATCTGAGCGAATGGCAACAAACCCAACTCCATGTGCTGCTCCCCCGCCTACGCCGTTGTTTTCGTCTTGAAACGACATCCACATTGGAGGACGTTGAGCGGGCAGCTCATCGCGTACTCCAGAAATTCACCGCAGGCGAAGCCGATGCCCGGGCCGCCCGACAGTGGTTGCGAGAAGAGATAGA
>WGAD01000196.1 GCA_015489255.1 Anaerolineales bacterium
GTGAGAATCCGGCCCAAAGGCTGGACATTTACTATCCCCCGAAGAGCGCCCCCACGCCGTGGCCGGTGATGATTTTCGTGCATGGCGGCGGTTGGACGCGCGGCGACAAGCGTCGCGTGGACTTCAAGGACGATGTGTTCACGCAGAACGGCTATATCTTCATCTCGGTCAACTACCGTCTGGCTCCCGAAGCGACCTGGCGTGAGATGGCGCAGGATGTGGCCTCGGCGGTGGCCTGGGTGCAGGCGAACATCGCAGCGCGCGGCGGTGACCCGACGCGCATCTTCCTGATGGGGCATTCCGCCGGCGCGCACCTGGTCTCGCTGGTGGCCACGGACGAAACCTACCTGCAAAATGTCGGCCTGGGCCTGGACGCGCTGAGCGGCGTGGTCTCGCTGGATACGCGCGCCTACAACATCCCCGCGCTGGCCGGGGCCGATGGCAGCCTGCCGCGCGTCTACGCCAAAATCTTCGGCGATGACCCGCGAGATTGGCAGGAAGCCTCGCCCATAACCCACATCGCGCCCGGCAAGGGCATCCCCCCGATGGCGCTCGCCTGGAGCAAAGGCATGGCCGGGGATAACGCCGCGACGCGTGAGGCCGTGGCGCGGGCCTTCGCCGAGGCCTTGCAGCAAGCCGGCGTCCCCGTCGTGCTGGTGGACGGCTCCACCAAGACGCACACCGAAATCAACCGCCAGTTCGGGCAGCCCGGCGACACGCTGACCCTGGAAGTGCTGGACTGGCTGGCATCGCTTGCGCCGTAGCCGCGCGGCAGACAGGCTTTTGCCGGGGCGCTCGCCCATTTCTTTTTTCCACCGGATGCTGCTCGCCGCCGCATGGCTTTTGGGAGCCGGGACTGCCGCTCTGAAAAGCGGCAGGAATTTGGGACACAATGTCCCAGACAAAAACAGGACGCCTGCCTCATGACGGCGGGCGTTCTATTTTGTATGCTGGGGAAAAGTCGGGAGGTATTCATGCGCAGAGCACTCAAATGGTTCGGTGTCGTGATTGGCGGGTTGATAGGCCTGGCGGTCGTTCTCGTGGCGGTGCTGGTGGCTCGTGGGAGCGCCAGGCTCAGCACCACCTATGAGGTGCAGCCCGCCGCGGTTCGCATTCCTACGGACGCCGCCGCGGTGGCGCGCGGCGAGTACCTTTTTTCCGCCTTTTGCGCCGGCTGTCACCGCGCGGACCTCGCCGGCGGGGTAGTCATAGATGACCCCGGCATTGGCTTCGTCCCTGCCAGCAACCTGACCGCCGGCCAGGGCGGTGTTGGTGGGGTGTACTCGGATGTGGATTTCGTACGCGCCATCCGCCACGGCGTTGCTCCCGACGGCCGACCGCTGGTCGTCATGCCCTCGCAGGCTTACTGGCACTTCAGCGATGACGACCTGGGCGCGCTGATTGCCTACATCAAGAGCGCCCCGCCGGTGGACAATGTCCCCGGCGAGGTGGTCGTCAAACCGCTGGGACGCATCCTGATTGCCGTGGGCGTGCTCGACCTGGCCGCCAATCGCATCGCGCACGACGCCCCACGCCCTTCCGCCCCCTCACGCGGCGTAACCGCTGCTTACGGCGAGTATCTGGTCAACGTGGCCGACTGCCGCATCTGCCACGGCGCGACGCTCTCCGGCGCGCAGCCCCCTGAACCCGGCGCGCCCTTCGCCCCCAACCTGACCCCCGGCGGCGAGTTGGCCGAATGGCGCGCGGCGGACTTCATCACCACCATCCGCACCGGTACCACGCCGGACGGCCATAGCCTCGACCCTCGCTTCATGCCCTGGCCGGACTACGCCCACCTGACCGACGACGACCTGACCGCCATCTTCCGCTACCTGCAATCTTTGCCCGCGGTGGAATCGGCGGGCGAAGAGCGTCATTAGTCTGGGCGCGTGCATCGGAAAAGGCGTAAGGCCATGAAGACGCAAGCAACACCCATCCTGAAGCCCGACCTGCCCTGCGCGGCGCGGATGCTGCTCGAGGCTATGGGGATGGTGTTCACGATTTTGGGAGGACCAGCATGTTTCTCTTGCGCTTGATTCACATCCTCTCGGCCATTTTCTGGATGGGCAGCACGCTGTTCATCGGCCTGATTCTCGAACCGGCGCTGGCCGCCTTGGGGCCGGAGGGCGGCAAGGTCATGCCGAAACTGGCGGGCGGGACGCTCAACCGGGCCATGAGCGCCACCGGCTTGCTGACCATTCTCTCCGGCCTGGGGATGTACTTTTCCCACTCCGGCGGCTTCGACCCGGCGGTGATGTTTTCTGCCCGCTTGCCGCTCACCCTGGGCGCGCTGGCCGGGTTTGCTGCGCTTCTGGTCGGGTTGCTGATGCAGGGGCCGGCTTCCAAAGAACTCAACGCCCTGGGGCGGCAAATCGCCTCTCAGGGCGGGCCGCCCACCCCGGAGCAGGCCGCGCGAATCGCCGCGCTGCAAAACACCCTGCGCCGCGGCGGAAAACTGGAAACCATCCTGATGCTGCTGGCCGTGCTCGGCATGGTGGCCTGAGGCCGGTGCGCGGGCCCGCCGTTTACGGGGGCCGCCCGGTGCCTTGATGGAGCGGATGACGGAGACGATGTTCGTTCCGCCTCGCGGCGGGGAGTTTTACCTACAAAAAGAGGTGATGTATGAAGAACCAGCAGAACCGCCGTTCGCGGCTGGGCCAGTTGCAACGCACCTTTCAGGCCAGGGGCTCCATTCGGAAAATCATGCTGGGGGTGGGCATCTTCTTACTCCTCGGCGGCTTGTGCTGGCTGGGTTTCTTGCCCTCGGCCCTGGCGGAGGGCGGTGGCCGCAGCGTGGGGGTCGTTGTGGGCATGGCAGTCGTCTTGTTTTTTGGCGGCGCGCTTTCTCTGGGCGTCTATTACGTCCACAAGAAACGGCGGGTGGAGGTATACGAGAACGGCTTGGTGATTACCACCTGGCGGGGAAGCGCGACATTCCTTTGGGATGAGATTGACAATGTGGAGAAGGACCATGTGCACGTCTACCTCGAGAAGAGAGCACCCGGCGGCTGGCGAAGGAAGGAAAAAGCGCTGGTTGACATACGCTACACCATTACCGGAAGAGACGGCCGGACGGCCAAAATTCAGTCGGTGGAAAACGCGGCCGTGTTGGGTGAAATCATCGAAAGGTTCGTGTGAAGCCGACCATCAAGGAGACAACCATGAGAAAACGCAACTTGCTTTCCTTCCTGGCTTTCGCCGTGCTGACCAGCGTGTTTTGGGGCGGCGTAGAATGGCTTGAGAAGCGCAAGCGCAGGGCCCAATACCAGGCCCGTTACGAGATGGAAACCCGGCTCGCGGCCGTGTGTGCCGGGGAAGGCGTGCCCGAGGCCGCGGCCTA
>WGAD01000197.1 GCA_015489255.1 Anaerolineales bacterium
AAAACAGCCCTGCCAGCGCCACAACCGGCCAAAAGAACCCTCTGGCCCGGCGTCCTCGCCCTGCTGGCCGTGATGGCTGGCATTTTCCTCTTCATCGGTCGGCAAGCCATCTTCCCCACCGCCCAAAGCGCAACGCTCGACGCCCCTCTCCTGTACGATGATTTCGACGACACAGCTTACGATGGCCGCTTCAACCCCTCCCTGTGGGAACTGGACGCCGACCCACCCTGCCAGACCTCCCAGCAAGACGGCGTTTTGCTGGCGCGCAGCCAGCGAGTGGATTACGCCATGGACACTTGCGACCTGCTCGTCACCCAGCCCAGCCGCACCGTCTCTCTGTCAGCCCTGGAAGGCCTGCAAGCCGATTTCTTGTTCCAGAGCGGCGCCCAAGGGCACACCGCCGGGCAGAGCCTGATGTATAACGCCAAGCTGCCCGACGGCAACTATTGGATTGCACTGTGCGGGCCAGAAAAACAAGGCGAACACCTCATCGCCAGCCTGTGGATCGCCACCCTCTCTCCTGCCGGGGAAGAACTGGAAGAGTCCTTTTACGCAGAATACGATTCGCCGGTGGAAGCCGATCGCTGGTACACCTACCGCATGGAGATGGACGCAGCCAACGGAACCATGACCTGCTGGCTCGACGACGAGGTCATCGGCCAGGCGCCGCTCGAAAACCTGCCTACCCTGCAGAAAGCCAAATTCTGGCGCGGGCTGTCCGGCTGGTGGGACCCGGAAACCGAAGCCATCATTCGGGTGGACAACTTCTGGCTCATCCCCTGACCAAACGGGCCAGGAGCCATTCCAGGCTGTAGCGCCCCTCGTTGGCCTCCCAGCCGTCCAGCAGCAGCCAGACGGCCAGCAAAAAAGCGGCTACAAACCCCAGCGAGGCCGCCAGGGGCATGGCGTCGGAATAGAAAAACCAGCGGTCGCCGGTCAGCAGCCAACCAGCGGCGTAAAGCGGCCACAGGTGGACGCTGTGATGCAAAATGTACAGACTCAGGGAATAGCGGCTGAAGCGTTCCGTCACCCGATGCGGCCAGCTGCCCTGCCACCAGCGGCGCCAAGCGGCTGCGGGCGCATCCAGCAAGAGCCAGAAAAGGGCGAGCAACACGGCGTCCACCCCCAGCATCCATAACAAATAGGTCGGCGCCGCCGGATAAAAGGTGAATTCACCGCCATATACCGGCCCGAGGAACCCTTCCCCCCACCAGCCCAGGGCCGCCAACCCCAGGCCGCCGCCCAGGAGCCAGCGCGCGCCGCGGCGCGCGGCTTGCGGATCGTGCTGAAAAAGCCATCCTCCGGCCAGATACCCCCCCAGCGGGAAAACGATCCAGGGGAAAATGGGAAACGTCCCATGCAGCAACCAGCCGAGGAAAATATCGCTGAAAGTCAGCGCATAGTAATATTCGCTGGTGGCGAAGTCCCAATGGGCGTTGTAATTCGTCCAATCGCGCAAGAAGGGGCTGGCCAGCCAAACCAGGGCCATCAGCGCCAGCACGGCTTCCTTCGGCCAGCGCCGCACCAGCAGCAATACGAACAGCGCGCTGCCGATGAACGTCAGGATGTCCCAATTGAAGAGGGCCTCCGCCCCCCAGTTGATCAGCATGTGCCCAAAACCAAAGATGAAGATCGCCAACCCGCGACGCGCCGTGTACGCGATGAGCGTCTGCGCCGATCGCTTGCGGGCCGACAGCAAAAAACTGGCCCCGACGAGGAAGGTGAACATGGGCGCCGACATAATGCCAACCCAGGCTACCAGGTCGTACACCCGCCCCTGCTGCTCTTCCCAATACGTCATGTTTTCCACAAAATGAACCAGCACCATGAACAGGAGCGCCAGGGAACGCATAATATCGATGGAGTGCAATCGTTTCATCGGTTTTCTATCCCTTGTCGTTTAGAAGAAAAGCGACGCTCCCAGCGCAAAAGGCGCTCAGGCCAGCAAATCTTTGGGGCGGTATTGCAACGCCTCTGCCAGATGAACACTTTCAATCTGCGGGCTGCCTGCCAGGTCGGCGATGGTGCGCGCCAACTTGAGCACCCGATGATAGGCCCGCGCAGAAAGCTGCAATTGCTGCATGGCCGCCTTCATCAGCGTTTCGCCGGCGGAATCCAGCGCGCAAAACTGGCGGATGTGCGCCGGCCGCATGTCTGCGTTGGCATGAACGCCTGCGATACCGGCAAAACGTTGCCGCTGCCGGGCGCGGGCCTGCTCCACCCGTTGCCGAACCTGGGCAGAGGGTTCTCCCGGCTGCAAGCCGGTCAGTTTTTCGTATGCGACGCGCGGCACCTCGATGTGAATGTCTATCCGGTCTAGCAACGGGCCGGAGATGCGTTTTTGGTAACGGGTCACCGCCGACATAGAGCAGGTGCAAGCGCGGACGGGGTCGCCGTAATAGCCGCAGGGGCAGGGGTTCATCGCCGCCACCAGCATGAAATTGGCGGGAAAGGTCAGCGTTCCCTGGGCGCGGCTGATGGTGACCACCTTGTCTTCCATCGGCTGACGCAGCACCTCCAGGACGCGGGTGCTGAATTCGGGCAATTCATCCAAAAAGAGCACGCCGTGGTGCGCCAGGGAGATCTCTCCCGGGTGCGGCACGTTGCCGCCGCCGACCAAACCAGCGTGCGAGATGGTGTGGTGCGGGGCGCGAAATGGGCGCGCACGCACCAGCGGCACATCCGCGGGCAGTTGATCGGCCACGGAATAGACCCGCGTCACGTCCAGGGCTTCTTCCAGCGTCATCTGCGGCAAGATGCCGGGCAGGGCGCGCGCCAGCAGGGTTTTCCCCGCGCCGGGCGGGCCGATCATCAAAAGGTTGTGCCCGCCTGCAGCCGCTACTTCCAGCGCCCGTTTGACGTGTTCCTGCCCCCGAATGTCGGCGAAGTCGGTCAAAACTGGGGGCGGAGAGGCCGCCTCCATGCGGGTGGCCGGAACGGGTTGCAACTGACGCGCGCCAGTCAGGAAGTCGTACAAGTCGCGTAGCGTTTCCAGGGGGTAAACTTCCAGGTCCGGGATCAGGGCAGCTTCGCGCGCATCGGCAGCCGGGACGAAAATCCGCCGAAAACCGGCTGCCCGGGCGGCAGCAGCCGCCGGCAAGATGCCACGGGTGTGCCGCAAACTGCCCTCCAGTGAAAGTTCGCCAATCAGAACGGCATCGTCCAGGGCGTGCAAGGGCAGCACGCCCTGGTGAACGAGCATCCCCACCGCAATCGGCAGATCGTAAGCCGGGCCTTCCTTGCGCAGGGCCGCCGGCGCCAGGTTGACCACCACCCGGCGCCGGGGGAAAGGCAACCCAGAGTTCTTGATGGCGGTCTGAACGCGCTGGCGGCTCTCATTGATCGCCTTACCGGGCAGGCCGACGATATCCACCCCGGGCAAGCCGGAAATGGCATCGATTTCCACCTCCACCACCAGGCCATCCAAGCCGACGACAGCACAAGAAAACACGCGGGCAAGCATGAGACCAGTTTAGAAAAAGACGTTCAGTTTGTCAAGCGGCGGCAGTCGCTCGCCACAACGGCCTGCATCCCCTTAAATGGCAGACCAGCACCGGTTGCCCGTCCGGTGCTGGTCTGGTGAGGAGAATGCGCCTATATTATGCGTCACTTCCATTAAGCCAGGCTGAAAACCACCTAAATTTTAGATTAAAGGGTTTGCACCACCAGCAGGCGATCGTGGCCTTGCAAATCCTGGTGCAAATGCGCGCGCATGTTGTCGAAGGCATCGTAAGCCAGAGCCAGGGCTTCCGGCCCTTCGCTGGCTTCGATCTCTATCATCAACACGCCCCGCGGCGCCAGCCAGCGCGGCGCCAGCGTCAGGAAACGGCGGATGACGTCCAGGCCATCGGGGCCGCCATCGAGGGCCACTCGCGGCTCATGGCGGGAAACGACCAGCCCGCGCAAAGTGGCAGAGGGAATATAGGGCGGGTTGGCGACGATCAGATCGAACCTTTGGCTGCGCCCCATGTACGGCGGCGGCTCGGGTAAGAGATCCGTTTGCAGCAGGTCGATACGCGACTCCACCCCATGACGGCGGGCGTTGGTTTGCGCCACACGCAGGGCGGGGAAGGAGATATCCGTCCCCAGGACGTAGAGATCGGGGATATGGTGCGCCAGCGTCACCGCAATGCAGCCGGAACCGGTCCCCACATCGGCCATTCGCCGCCGCTGCGGATGCGCTTGCAGCCAGCGCAGCGCATGTTCCACCAGCAGTTCCGTTTCCGGTCGTGGGATCAGCACGTCGGGCGTGAGGGTGAAGGTCAGGTCGTAAAATTCCCATTCCCCCAAAATATAGGGCAGCGGCGTGCCCGCTTCCAACTGGCGCAAAATCGCGCGCAAACGCGCTTGTTGCTCGTCCGACAGCTCGCGCTCCGTATAGGCTACAACCTGAGCGCGGCTCATCCCCAAGACGTAAGCCAACAACACCTGGGCATCGAGGCTGGCCGTTGCCGAATGCCCCAACAAGACCTGAACGACGGTCTTCAGCGCTTGATCGATGGTGGAAAGAGAATACAACGCCATCAATCTTGTTCCAGCCCGGCCTGAGTCAGGCGTTCCAATTCGTCGCGCGTCGCCAGTTCGTCGATGAAGGCGTCGATTTCCCCTTGCAGCACGCTCTCCAGGTTATACAGGGAAAAATTGATGCGATGATCCGTTACCCGCGATTGCGGGA
>WGAD01000198.1 GCA_015489255.1 Anaerolineales bacterium
ACCCCAAGTGACGCCAACCGTTCTGCGCGCCCTGCGCGAAACACACGCCCGCACCCTGGCTCCGGTCATCGCGCCCCTGGTGGACGGTCAACGCGCCAACCCGGTGCTCTTCGACCGCCTCACCTTTCCCGCCCTGCAAGCCCTGCGCGGGGACGTCGGCGGGCGCGCCATCTTCTCCCGCTTCTCCCCACATTACCTGCACTGGCTCGACCGCAGCCTGCTGCTGGACGTGGATACCCCCGCCGATTATGACCACCTGCCCTGAAGACATTGGCGCGGTTGTCCCTTTGGCCGGCGCCTCGCGCCGCATGAAGGCCATCAAAGCGCTGCTCCCCTGGGGGGACACGACCGTCATCGCCGCCGTGCTGCAAACCCTGGCTGCCGCTGGTATTCATCACATCGCTGCCGTCACCGGAGCGCACCGCCGGGCCATCGAGGCCGAATTACAGCGTCTCCGCCCGCGTCTGCCCGGGCTGCACACGCACTACAACCGGCAATGGGAACAAGGCGACATGCTCTCCTCGGTGCAGATCGGCCTGCGCGCCCTGCCGCCATCCATCGCCGCCGCGTTGATCGTGCTGGCCGATCAACCGCAGATCGAAGCGGCAACCGTGCGCCAGATCTGCCAGGTTTGGGACGCCGGGCGCTGCGGCGCCCTGATCCTGGTGCCTAGCTTCCAGATGCGACGCGGCCACCCCTGGCTGGTCAGCCGTCCATACTGGGATGACATCCTGGCCCTCGATCCGTCCCGCCACACCCTGCGCGACTTCCTGCAGGCCCACGCGGCGGACATCCATTATCTGACCGTCCACACCCTCAGCGTGCTGCAAGACCTGGACACGCCGGAAGACTACCGCCGTCAGCGACCGGCCTCGTCTCCGGACAAAACCTGAGAATTCCCCCTGCAGGGGCTGCTTCTTGAACGTGCCCAGAAAGCAGCCGTTTTTGACAATTCCACCTTCTTATTTTACAATTGGCACTCGGCTTTATACCTTAAATCCAAGGAAAGGTTCCCATGAAAGAATATAGCACAGAGTCCCTTCGCAACATCGCCCTGGCAGGACACGGCAGCACCGGCAAGACCATGATGACCGAAGCCTTCCTGCATTTTACCGGGGTGACGACGCGTCTGGGCAAAGTCGAAGATGGCAACACCATCTCAGACTTTGACGAAGAAGAAATCCGCCGTCACCTTTCGCTTTACACCAGCCTGATCCCCATTGAATACCGCGGCGTCAAACTGAATCTGCTCGATACCCCCGGTTACACCGATTTCGTGGGAGAGATGATCTCTGCGCTCAGCGTGGCCGACAGCGCCCTCATCCTGCTCGACTCGGTCGGCGGGGTGGAAGTGGGCACCGAAATCGCCTGGCGATATTGCGACCAGTTCGACCTGCCGCGCGCAGTGGTCATCAACAAGATGGACCGCGACAACGCCAACTATCAAAAAGTTATGGAAGAGATCGCCCAATTCAGCGACGTCCGTCTCCTGCCTGTGCAGCTCCCCTGGGGCGAAAAGCTGAACTTCCAGGGCGTGATCGACCTGATCGGCATGAAGGCCTACCCAGCCGACGGCAAGGAAGCGCAAGACATCCCGGCGGAACTGGCCGATGCCGCCGAAGAAGCCCGCATGACGCTGGTGGAAGCCGCTGCTGAAAGCGACGAAGCCCTGATGGAAAAATACTTTGAGGCCGGAGACCTGACCCAAGAAGAAATCTTGCAGGGTTTGCGCGCTGCCGTCCGCAACCGCAACTTTATCCCCGTCCTGGTGGCCGCCGCGGGCAACGAAAAGGGCCTGCGCCCCCTGCTCGATTTCATGGTGGACGTGATGCCCTCGCCGCTCGATATGCCAGCCCGCAAAGCCGAAGGCCCCAACGGCGAAGAGAAACTCTCTCCCAGCGACGACGGCCCGCTGGCCGCTTACGTCTGGAAGACGACCGCCGACCCCTTCGTCGGCAAGCAGACGTATTTCCGCGTCATCTCCGGTGTCGTCCAGGCCGATGCCCGCCTGTGGAACGCCAAAAAGGGCGCCGAAGAACGCATGGCCAGCCTGAGCGTAATGCGCGGCAAGGAAGCCATCCAGGTCAAAACCCTGCACGCCGGCGATATTGGCACCGTTGCCAAGCTGACGGAAACCGCCACCGGCGATACGCTCAGCGAAAAGAGCCACCCTCTCACCCTGCCCGTGCCCGAGTACCCGAGCGCACTCTACCGGGTGGCCGTCTTCCCCAAGACCCAGGCCGATTCGGCCAAAATTACCCCTTCGCTCACCCGCCTGTGCGAAGAAGACATGACTCTTTCCTGGTTCAATGAACCCGCCACCGGTCAGACCATCCTGCAGGGGATGGGCGACCAGCACATCGACGTCGCCATCCGCCGCGCCGAAAGTAAATTCCAGGTCGGCCTGCGCGTGGAAGAGCCGCGCGTCCCCTACCGTGAAGGCATCACCAAGAAGGGCACGGCCATGTACCGCCACAAGAAACAAACCGGCGGCTCCGGTCAGTTTGGCGAAGTGCACATGACCATTGAACCCTACGAAGAAGGCGATTTTGAAATGACCTGGGATGTCTTCGGTGGCGCGATCTCGCAATCCTTTGAACCCGCCATCCGCAAGGGCATCCAAAACGTGATGAAAGAAGGCGTCATCGCCGGCTACCCGATGAGCAACGTCAAGGTATCTATCTTCGACGGCAAAGAACATCCAGTAGATTCCAAGCCGGTGGCCTTCGAAATCGCCGCCCGCGAGGCCTTCAAACTGGCCGTTCAGCAGGCCGGGCCAGTACTCTTCGAACCCATTATGACCGTGCGCATCACCGTCCCCGAAGAAAACATGGGCGATGTCATGGGCGATCTCAACACCCGCCGCGGACGGATGCAAGGCTCCGAAGCCGAAAGCGGGCGCACCACCATCATTGCCCAGGTGCCGCTGGCTGAAATGCAGCGTTACACCTCTTCTCTCCGCTCACTGACCGGCGGGCGCGGCTATTTCACCATGGAATTCTCCCATTACGAAATCGTGCCCAAGCACCTGGCCGAAGGCATCATCGCCCAGCGGCAAAACGACGACAAATAACCCCCTGCAATCCACAAACAGGCTCTGCCCGCCGTGCAGAGCCTGTTTTTTCATCCAGGAGAAGCCATGCAACGAAACACCCTCCGCGGCATTGCCTCAGGTCTGGCGGCGACCACCATCTGGGGCGGTTTGTATGTGGTCAGTAAGGCCATCATGGAGAGCATCCCACCTTTCACGCTCATCAGCCTGCGTTTGATGCTGGGCATTCTCTCGCTATACCTCTTCATGCGCTGGAGCCGCCGCCTGCGGTGGCCCGACCGCCAAACGTTTTGGCAAATCTTTGGGGTTGGGCTGGTGGGGTACGGGGTGTCCATCGGCTTTCAGTTCAGCGGCACGCACCTGTCCACCGCCTCCAACGGCGCGCTGGTCACTTCTGCCACGCCGGCCTTCGTCACCCTGTTTGCTGCCTGGCTGCTGCAAGAACCCGTCACCCGGCGGCGCCTGCTGGCCCTGGGGTTAACGACCCTGGGCGTGCTGGCCGTCATCGATCCGCGCACCGCCCGCCTGGACGCCTCGCTGCTGCGCGGCAATCTCTTTTTGCTCATCGCCGCGCTGACCTGGGCCTTGCACTCCACCCTGATCCGCAAGGTCACCCGCAGCGCCGATGTCTTCAACGTCAGCCTGATCGCCTTCATGGGCGGGCTGCCGATCAGCCTGCCGCTGGCGCTGGGAGAAGTCGCCCGCGGCGAAGTAGGCGCTTTCACGCCCGGCATCATCGGCGGCATTCTCTTCCTGGGCGTGGCCGCCACCGCCGTCGCCATGTATTTATGGAACAACGCCTTCGCCCTGCTCGATGCCAGCCTGGCCGCACTGACCTTCTTTGCGCAGCCGGTGGTCGGCGTGCTGATGGGCGCTCTCTTTCTCGGAGAACGGATCACCCCGCTCTTCCTGGCGGGCGGGGTGATGATCGGGATGGGTATTCTGCTGGCGAGCGGAGAAGAAGGCTGAAGTCGGGACGCCGCGCTGCTGCGCGGCCCCGCGGGGACATTCATTCCCCGACCGTATGCAGCAAAGCCATGTTCGGCGGTCGCATCGCCCCCACCGGAAAGCCGCACACCAGCACCACCTGCTGCCCGATGGACACCTGCCGGTCGCGCACCATAGCCGTGTCCACATGGGTCAGCATCTCTTCCAGGGTGCGGGCAAAGGGGACCAGCTGCGGCCGCACGCCCCACAAAAAAGACAGCCGACGGTAGGTCGTCTCGTCCGGCGTGAAGGCCAAGATAGGCACCCGCGGGCGGACTTTGGACATCAGCCAGGCGGTCGTTCCCTGCATGGTGAAAACAGCCACCGCGGCCACATCGCGGTCGTGCGCCAATTCGTGGGCTGCTCGCGCCATAGAGGCCGGATCGCTGTCTCCCAGGCCCGCAACTTGTTGCGGCGCGCCCCATTCGAAGAAATGGGCCTCGGCCTCGCGGACGATGCGCCCCATCATGCGGAGCGCCTCCACCGGGTAATCGCCCGCCGCCGTCTCTGCCGAAAGCATGACCGCATCGGTGCCGTCGAAAACGGCGTTGGCCACATCTGAGGCCTCGGCCCGCGTGGGCAATGGGTTGTGAATCATGGATTCCAGCATCTGGGTGGCGGTGATCACCAGCTTCGCTTTGCGGTTGGCCGTCTGGATGATGCGTTTTTGCAGCACCGGCACTTGTTCCGGCGGCATTTCCACGCCCAAATCGCCGCGAGCGACCATCACGCCATCGACCATATCCAGGATGTCGTCCAGTTCATTGAGGGCTTCCGGGCGCTCCAGTTTGGCAATCAGCAGCGGCAAGCGTTGTTCCCGCCCTCGTAACAGGCGCTTGAGCGCATGGCGCACCAGGATGACATCGTGCACACTGCGCACGAACGAAATGGCGACCGCGTCCACCTGGTGCTCCAGGCCAAAGGCCAGGTCGGCCTCGTCTTTTTCCGTAAAAGCCGGTATGCGCAAGCGGACGCCAGGCAAATTGATGCCCTTGTGCGATAGCAGCGTCCCGCCGACGACTACCTGCGCCAGCAACCCGGCGGCATCCTTCTTCAGCACCCGCAGGTCCAGCCGACCATCGTCCAGCAGCAGGCGATCGCCTTCCTGGACGGCGGCGAACAATTCGGGAAAATCCACCGGAATGGCGATCTCCTGCCGATGCGTACCCGTTCCATCGGCTTCCGGGTAAAGGTACACCTGCTGTCCGGCCGTCAATTGCAACGGGGCCGGTAGGGCGCCAACGCGGATCTTCGGCCCCTGCAAGTCTTGCAAAATGCCCACACTACGCCCTTGCGTCGCCGCGATCCGCCGGATGCGGGCGATGCGGGCAGCGTGCTCCTCGTGTGTGCCGTGCGAGAAATTCAGCCGTGCTACATCCAGCCCGGCTTCAACCAGGGCGCCCAGGACATCTTCGTCATCGCTCGCCGGGCCAATGGTGGCGACGATTTTGACTTTCCGTTGTTCTATCATCTTCTCTCACCTGCGGCAGACAAAGCGAGACCTGCCGCCGCCGCAGCGGCTAAATATAGTGCAATTCCCGCGCCTGGCGGCGCAAGTCGTCGCGGAAGGCCGGATGCGCCACCCGGATGAGCGCCTGCGCCCGTTGCCGGATGGTCTTGCCGTAGAGTTCGGCGATGCCGTATTCCGTAACAACGTAGCGGACGTGATTGCGGGTCGTCACCACGCCGGCCCCTTGCTTGAGCATGGCGACAATGCGGCTGACCACCGTCCCATCGCGCAGCGTGGTGGTGCTGGGCAGCGCGATGATCGGCACGCCGCCTTTGGAACGGGAAGCGCCATAAATGAAATCCAATTGTCCGCCCACGCCACTGTATAGCTTGGGGCCGATGCTGTCGGCACAAACCTGCCCGGTGAGGTCGACCTCAATGGCCGAATTGATGGCAACCATGCGTTCGTTTTGCGCCACCACAAAGGGGTCGTTGACATATTCGGTGCGGTGCAGCTCAATCAGGGGGTTGTCGTTCACCCAGTTGTACAACTTCTGCGTCCCCAGGATGAAACCAGCCACGATTTTGCCCGGGTGCAGGGTTTTGCGGGCATTGGTCAGTACGCCGGCCTCCACCAGGCGGATCACCCCGTCGGAAAACAGTTCCGTGTGAATGCCGAGGTCCTTTTTGTTCATCAGGAAATTGAGCACAGCGTCTGGAATGGCGCCGATGCCCAATTGCATGGTGGCGCCATCGGGGATCAGTTCGGCGCAATAGCCGGCGATCTTTTGCACCACCTCGTCGCCGCTGTCTGCGCCCATTGGCAATTCAGGGATGGGGTAATTGGCCGGCACCAGATAATTGATGCGGCTGACGTGGATGAAAGAATCGCCCAGGGTACGCGGCATTTGTTCGTTGACTTCTGCAATGATTACCTTGGCTGATTCCGCCGGGCTTTTGGTCAGGCCGACTTCCACGCCCAGGCTGCAAAACCCATGTTCATCCGGCGGAGAAACGTGAATCAGGGCGACATCCACCGGCAGGACGCCGTTCTTGAACAACAAGGGGAATTCAGACAGCAACACCGGCGTAAAGTCGGCCCGGCCTTGTTGTACGGCCTTGCGAATGTTGTGGCTGATGAACATGGTGTTGACGCGCAAATGCCCTTCCATCTCCGGGCTGACGTAATCTGCCGGGCCAACAGTCAACGCCTGGCAGATCTCCACATCTTTTACCTGCGGGGCAAATTCCACCAAAGCCCGCAGCAATTGCTGGGGAACGGACACATTGCCCGTCAAGAAGAGGCGCATTCCCGAGCGTACCGTCGCCCGAATGGCCTCATCCGCCGAGACAACTCGCGATTTATACAGCTCAATCCACTGTTTCATGTCTTCGTCCTTTACAACCCCAGGCGTGCGATGTGACGCAACTTGCCCTGATAGGTGTTCACGGCGTGTTCGATGGCCGGGTTATCTCGCATGGCCCGGGCGATCCCTTTTTCGACGATCTCCAGGATAAAGGGCATGGCCGCGTTCACAAAGGCGTGCGTCGCCGTGCGGGCCACCACGCCGGGCATGTTGGGCACGCAATAGTGCATCACGTTTTCTTCCATGAACACCGGTCGCTCGTGGGTCGTCGGGCGCGAGGTTTCCACGCAGCCGCCCTCGTCAATGCTGACATCCATAATCAGGGAACGCGGTTTCATGCCGGCCAGCATTTCACGGCGGATCAAAATCGGCGCCCGCTGCCCGGGCACCAGCACCGCCGTGACGACCACATCGGCAAAACGAATGACCCGTTCGATATTGCGCCGGGTGGAGATCATCGTCACCACCTGGCCGCGGAAACGCTCTGCCACCCGCTGCAAGACCTCCATGCTGGCGTCGAGCAGGGTCACGTGTGCGCCCAGGCCGAGGAAAGCCTGGGCGGCATACGTTCCCACAACCCCGCCGCCGATGATCACCACCTCTGCCGGCGGCACGCCGGGCACGCCGCCCAACAAAATGCCCTTGCCGCCCATATCGCTTTGCAGCAAGCGCGCGGCGATCTGGGCAGTCATCGCCCCGCCAATCTGGCTGAAAGGACGCAACACTGGGCGCCCGCCATCTGCCGAGACGATCTGTTCATACGAGATCGCCGTGATGTTGTTGTCTAACATCTGACGGATCTTGTCTTCCCGCGCCGAAGGCAGGTGCAGCAACCCCATCACAATGGCGTTTGGCCGCAGCCAGTTCAGTTCGTTGTCCACCGGGCGGGCAACCTTGAGC
>WGAD01000199.1 GCA_015489255.1 Anaerolineales bacterium
AGACAGGCGCAAGAAAAGGGGAGATTATTCTCTTTCCAGCCAGATGGTGACCGGCCCATCGTTGTGGATTTCGACCAGCATGTGAGCGCCGAAGCGTCCGGTTTGCACTGCCACGCCTTCTGCTTGCAGCAATTCAACGAAGCGGTTGAAGAGCGGTTCGGCCACCTCCGGGCGGGCAGCGTGGACGAAGGAGGGCCGCCGACCTTTGCGCGTGTCGGCGTAGAGCGTGAATTGAGAAATGACCAGCGCGGCGCCGTTTACATCGCGCAGGGAGAGGTTGGTTTTGCCCTGGGCGTCTTCAAAGATGCGTAATTCAGCCGTTTTGCGGGCCAGGTAGCGGGCTTGCTCTTCGCCGTCTCCCTGGCCGATGCCGACCAGGACGACGAGGCCGGGGCCAATTTTCCCGACGACCTCATCTTCTACGCTGACGCTGGCGCGGCGGACACGTTGCAGCAGCAGGCGCATGGCGGTTTTACTCCCGAGCGCCGGGGGGCAGGCCGATCGCTGCGCGCACTTCGTCCATGGTCTGGCGGGCAATGGTGCGGGCGCGGCGGGCGCCATCGTGCAGCGCGTCCCAAACTTGATCCGGAGTTTGTTCGATCTCTGTACGGCGGGCGCGGAACGGTTCCAGGTGGGCGTTCAGGTTGGCTGCAAATCGCCGTTTGCAATCCACGCAGCCAATGCCCGCCCGGCGGCATTCGGTGTCGATCATCTCCACTTCCTCGGCGGGGGAGAAGATCTTGTGCATGGTGAACACGTTGCACACGTCCGGGTTGCCGGGGTCGTTGCGCCGCACGCGCTGCGGGTCGGTGACCATTTGCATCACGCGGCGAGTGGTTTCTTCTGGCGTGGCGGCCAGTTCGATGTGGTTGTTCAGGCTCTTGCCCATCTTCCGCTGCCCATCGATGCCCAGGACTTTGGGCACCTGGGTGGCCTTCATTTGCGGTTCAATGAGCACTTTGGTTTTGTAGCGGTAGTTGAACGAGCGCACGATCTCGCGGGCAAATTCGATGTGGGGCGCCTGATCGATGCCGACGGGGACGGTATCGGCTTTGTAGAGAACGATGTCGGCGGTCATCAATACTGGGTAGCCTACCAGTCCGTAATTGACGTTGTGCGGCTGCTGACGCGCCTTTTCTTTGAAGGTGGGCAGGTCGGTCAGCTTCCCCAGGGGGGTAACCATCGAGAGGATGGTGTGTAATTCGGTGACTTCGGGAACGTGTGATTGCACGAAGATGATGCTTTTTTGCGGGTCTATGCCAGCGGCCAGCCAGTCGAGCGCCATCTCGAAGGTGTTTTGCGTCAGGTTTTCGGTGGTTTCTACGGTGGTGAGAGCGTGCAAGTCCACGATACAGTAGATACAGTCGTAATCCGCTTGCAGCGCCACATAGTTTTTCATTGCACCCAGGTAGTTGCCCAGGTGTTGCCGTCCGGTGGGGCGTGCGCCCGAAAAAACGCGGCCTTTTTTCTTTTCTGTCATCGTTAGAGCCTCTTCGGTTTGCAATTTGTTAGAAAATTATAACATGCTTGCGGCCTCGGCCTTGCCTGGCGCAGGCGATGGGGTATAATGTGCCCGTCTTTATCGGCAATTATTAAGGAGGTCGCTATGCCAATTTACACGTATCGTTGCGATGAATGTGGGATTCAGTTTGAACAATTCCAGAAGTTCAGCGACGATCCGCTGACGGTGTGCCCGGAGTGCGGCGAGGAAAGCCTGCACAAGGTGTATACGCCGGCGGGCATCATCTTCAAGGGGTCGGGGTTCTACGCCACCGACCACCGTTCCCCTTCGGGGCAGAGCAAACGCTCCGGTGGCAAAAAAGAAGACGCCGGCGGAGGCGACACGTCAGGGTCGGGAGACAAGGACTGATCCTGTCTTCATCATAGCGGCTTCGCAGAAAGACAAGGCGCGGGATTTGCGATCCCGCGCCTTGTAGGTTCTTTAGCGGATTTCTATCTGGTAGCGGGCTGGTTCTCGCGTGTGGCGTGTGGTGCCGGTGACCACCAGGACAACGGATTCGACATCGCCGCCAATTTGCAGCGGCAGTTCCAGGTAGTTGTTTTCGTCTGGGGTCAGTAGGGCCACGCTGGTTTCCTCCTGCCCAAAGGTGATCAGGGCCAGGCGGAAGGTCTGCGGCAGCTGGTTTTGGATGCGGACGAAGCCGGCGCCTTCCCAACCGCCGTCGTCGGTTTCCAGGTCGCTGAAATATCCGATCTCGGGGATGGCGATGTCGTCGATCAGCATCCCTTCGCCGTTGACGGCTGCATCGGTGATGTATTCGAAGCGCAGCCAGACGGTTTGCCCGGCAAAGGCCGAAAGGTCAACCCGTTCTTCGATCCAGCCGTTGGTTTTTCCGTTGTAGCCCCAGCCATAGGAGTTGCCGGAGGGGTTTTCGTCAGTGCCGGAAGGAGTGGTTAAGATTTGCCAGTGCTCGCCATCGGTAGAGGCTTCCAGGTACACGTAGTCGTAATCTTCTTCAATGTCATACCAGGTGCGGAAAACCAGGGTGGCGTTTTCTACCTCGCTTAAATCGAACTGGCGGGTGAGCGTCATGTCCGATTCATCGCCTTTGTTGCTCCAGAAGGCATAATCGCCGGAGTAGGGATCCACCGGCAAGACGCCGGTGCTGGTGTCGCCCTGGAAGATGAGGGTGAAGTTGCCCTCGCAAGCGATGCGGATGTAGTCGGCGCCGTATTGTCGCACGTTGTAGGCCAGCGGTTCGCGTGGGCAAGAGGTGATGTAGAGACCCTGGCGGGCTTTGGATGGCAGATCGTAGTTGCTGTAGGCAAAGCGTCCATCGGCAACCGCCGGGTCGTTGAGGAAGTTGGCGATCGTCCACTCGAGAAAGACGTCGTCCGCGCGCAGCAGCGCGCCGGTCAGCGGGTCGCGGATGTCTAGTTCTTCCAGGGTCAGGTCCACGCTGTCCAGGCTGTTTTGCGATTGCGCCGCCAGCGTTTGGGTGGCTTCTGCGCCGAAGCGATCGAGAAAATAGGCGGTGAAGAGGAAGCCCGCGCCGTAGTGCGGACTGGTGGCGCCCGGGTCGTTGGGCCAGTCGTTCAGCTGCAGATCGGGGTCGCGCAGGTATGCCCAGTCGAAGCCGCCCGGGTCGTAGCCGTTGAGGAAAGCGGCCAGTTCGGCAAATCCCTCGTTGAGCCAGGAGGTTTCATTGCGATCCAGGTTCCAGTGGATCATGTGCTGGAATTCGTGCGCCAGAACGCCGTAGGTGAAGTCTTCGGCCAGGCCGACGGTATCTGCGTTGAAGACGAACATCTCGTGGGCGTTGGAGTATGGGTGGACTTCGGGCGGCATTTCATCGGCGGAAGAGAAATAACCGGCAATTTGGCTGCCGATGCCGCTGGCGTAGAGGATATAGATGTGCGGGTCGCCATCGATGCCGGGCGACCATTCGCTGCCGAAGAAGGTACGGTTGGTTGGGTAGATGCGTTCTTCGAAGGTGTCTACCAGTTGCTTCAGGTCGGCATCATTCACCCGGACGCCCTCTTGCACCCAGAAATACACGTGATCGGTGCTGTAGTACATGCGGGCTTCGATCTGGAAGTTTTCGTTGGTGTCGATGTTGGTGACCCAAAACGTTTGCTGCGCGCCAACGGGGTAGGGGGTGGCGGGCGGCGGAACGGTGGGCGCAATGTCGCAAATGTTTTTCAGGCGGCAGGCCAATTCTGCCGGATTGTTGATCGGTACAACGCTTTCTTCCAGCACGGTCAGGGTGTCGGTGGCGACTTGCGGGTTGGGCGTGGCGGAAAAGGTCGGCACGGGGGAGGGGGGCGCCTCATCGGTGATGGTGGTGAAACCGGCGAAGGTGGTCGCGGCTACCTCTTGCCCATAACGGCTGACGGCATAGCCGCCGGCAAACAATACCAGGCAGCACAGCAAAATCAAAAAAGCCGCGATGCTCAGGATAACCCACAATGTGGGTGTCTTCTTTTCTTCCATGTTTTTTTCTTCTCCTTGCATGATAAAGGCCAGAATGCAATGATTTTACCCGAAGGCTATCGGAAATGCTATAATCGCCCCATCTTGGGTGCAAGCAAGTGCTGCCGATGGGTTGCCAACCGGACGACCGACGTGCGCATGTTTCACCACACGGGCCACGGAGAACAGATTTCTGTCCCTGTGGCATGATGTTGTGAACAGGACGAGCTGAATGACGACCCTTTGCCTGCGCCCCTTATTCTGACATTTTGGAAAACGGGAAAGCGACACCATGATCTTTTTGATAACCGGAGCAGCCGGTTTTTTGGGTACGGCGTTGGCAAACGCCCTGGCGCGGGAGGGGCACCAGGTGCGTGGGCTGGACGACCTTTCGGCGGGCAACCCGGATGGCCTTTCGCCGGCGGTGCATTTTGTCCGCGGCGATGTCAACGACCGTCCGCGCTTGTGGAGCTTGTTGCAAGGGGTGGACGTGGTGTATCATCTGGCAGCGCGGGTTTCGGTGCAGGAATCGATCCTGTATCCGCGCGAGTACAATGCGGTGAATGTGGGGGGCACGGTCAGCCTGATGGAAGCCATGCGCGATGTGGGCATTCGCCGGGTGGTGCTGGCTTCTTCTGGCGCGGTTTACGGCGAACAACAAGTACAGCCCTTGCACGAAGAAATGCGTCCGCGCCCACGCTCTCCTTACGCGGTGTCCAAGCTGGCGGCGGAGCATTACATTTGCACGATTGGCGATCTGTGGGGGATAGAAAGCGCCATTTTACGCATCTTCAACGCTTACGGGCCGCGGCAAAACCTGCCGCCAACCCACCCGCCGGTGGTACCGCATTTTTTGCGGCAAACGCTGAAAGGAGGGAGCCTGGTGGTGCATGGAGACGGACGCCAAACCCGAGATTATGTGTACGTGGATGACGTTGTCCGCGCCCTGGTGGCTGCGGCCACCGCGCCCAACCTGAACGGCCAGGTGATTAACGTCGGCAGCGGGCGCGAGACGAGCGTGCGCGACCTGGCCGCCGCCGTGGCCCAGGCCACCGGTCTCACGCCCGATGTGATCTACAGCCCGCGCGCCAGCGCCGGCGTTGCCCGAATGCGCGCCGACCTGACGCGCGCGCGCGCCCTGCTGGGCTATGCGCCGCGCGTCGATCTGGTGGACGGGCTGCGCCTGACTCTGAAGCGCGACCCCCGCTTTTCCCGCTGATGAAGCCGCTTCCCACCTCCTTTTACGAGCGCGCCACGTTGACGGTTGCCCGGGACTTGCTGGGCACGCGCCTGGTGCGCCTGCTGAACGGCAAGCGGGTGGGCGGCTGGATTGTGGAAACGGAGGCCTATGTCGGCGAGGAGGATCTGGGCTGCCATGCCCGTGCCGGACGCACGCCGCGCACCGAGGTGATGTATGGCCCGCCGGGGCGGGCTTATGTGTATTTCAATTACGGGATGCACTGGTTGTTGAACGTCGTCACCGAAGGGGAGGGGTTCCCGGCGGCTGTGCTGATTCGGGCGATCTGGCCGGCGGAGGGGTTGGATGTCATCGCTGCCCGCCGCCGGGGGCGGCCTCGGCGGCACTGGACGGATGGGCCGGCCAAACTGACCCAGGCGCTGGCGATCGACGGAACGTTCAACCGTTGCGACCTGACGACCACAGAAGCCGGGGTGTGGATTGAACCCGGGCTGCCGATCGACGACGAAAACGTGACCAAAGGGCCGCGAGTGGGGTTATATTCTGTGCCGGAGCCGTGGAAGTCTATCCCCTGGCGCTTCCGGGTGATCAATCCACAGGCGGTTTTTCCACCGCCTGCCGAGAAGGAGTGAGCCAAATGAAACTGCTGGAAGGCAAAACTGCATTGATCTTTGGGCTGGCTAACAAGCGTTCCATTGCCTGGGGCATTGCTCAGGCCATGCACGCACACGGGGCGACACTGGGGTTGAGCTATGCCGGGCCGGCGCTGGAACGGCGCGCCCGTCCCCTGGCGGAATCGCTGGGGTGCGACTTCCTGGAACCCTGCGATTTGTCCAGCGATGAAGAGATTGAAGTTCTGGTGGAAAAAGCCCGCCAGCGATTCGGCCAGATAGACATCCTGGTTCATTCGGTGGCCTTTGCTAACCGCGAGGAACTGGGCGGGCCGTTTTACCGCACTTCGCGGACTGGTTTCCATACCGCGATGGATATCAGCGTTTATTCCTTCGTCGCGCTGGCCTGGGCTTTCCAACCGCTGTTTCGTCCGGGCGGGTCTATGCTGGCAATGACATATTATGGCGCGGAAAAAGTGGTGCCCCATTACAACGTGATGGGAGTTGCCAAAGCGGCCCTGGAGGCCAGCACGCGCTACCTGGCTTATGATTTTGGGCCGCAAAAGGTGCGCGTCAACGCCATTTCTGCCGGGCCGATTCGCACCTTGTCGGCGGCGGGGGTGAGCGGCTTCAAGACCATGTACAAAGCTTTCACCCAGATGGCCCCTTTGCGTTCCACCATCACCATTGAAGACATCGGAGACGCGGCGGTTTTCTTGTGTTCCGACATGGCGCGCAACATCACGGGCGAGGTTTTGTACGTGGACGGAGGGTATAACATCGTCGGCGTGCCAGAGCTGACCTGACGGGCCTGGCGGCGCGCAGCGGAGAACAAACACACCCCGCCACTGTGGCGGGGTGTGTCGTTATGCCTTGGGGGGCGGTGCCGGCTCAGGCGAAGAGGACATAACGCAGCAAAAAGCGCTCTACCCGGGGGTAGAAATCTTCCAACGTCTCGCGGCGGCGCCAGCCGTGCCCCTCTTCCGGATAAACGTGGTAGAGGTGCGGCACGCGATTGGCCCGTAGCGCGGCGACGATGCGCTCCGATTGTTCCGGAACCACAACCCGGTCCTTCCCGCCCTGGAAGACGGCCAGGGCGTCGCGGATTGCTTCTACGTGGAAGATAGGCGACCAGGCGCGGAATTTTTCCGCCGCTTCAGGGAGCTCTCCCACCAGTTTGGCGTCGTAATGACGCTCAAATTTATGGGTGTCCAGCCCGAGGGAGAAGAGATCGCTTACGCCGTAAGAGGCAACGCCGGCGCGAAAACGCCCGGGAAACTGGATGAGCGCGTTGTAAACGGTGTAACCGCCGGCGCTGCCGCCATAGATGACCAGCCGCTGTGGGTCGGCCAATTGCTGGTCGGCCAGGGCCTGGGCGGCATCGGCGGCGTCTTGAGTGTCGATCTCGCCCCAGCGGCCATACAAGGCGCGCATGTAGCTGCGTCCGTAGCCAGTGGAGCCGCGGTAGTTGACTTCCAGCCAGGCATAGCCGCGGGTGGTGAAATAAGCTGCGGAAGGGTTGTAAGCCGCCGTCCGTTGCGAAGTGGGCCCGCCGTGGATGGACAGGATGGCAGGCGGCAGCCCCTTCCCCTGCCATTGGCTGGACGTGGGCGGATAGTACAAACCGTGCACGGTCGTGCCGTCGGCTGCTTGCCATTGTATGGGCTGGACCTCGGGCAGGGCGGTGGCGGGGAGGCTCTCGGTTTCGGAGCGAGCCTCTACGCGCCAGGTTTCGCCGTCCCAGCGGACGATGCGATCGGGGATGCGGCTGGAGGAAGCGATGAAGAACAGCGTTTCCGCGCCCGCTGCGGCGGGTTGCGCCAGCCAGGTGTAGGGCGCGGCGTTCAGAGAGCGAATTTCACCGCTGCGCAGATCGGCTTCTTGCAGGCGGGCAAAGCCGCGGTCGTTTTCGAGAAAGGCCAGGGTGTGGCGGTCTCGCCAGGCGAAGGTGCGCAATCCCTGTACCCATGCGGGCGTCATCAGCGCGCCGCCGCGCACCAAAGGCCGCTTTTCGCCGCTCTTCAGATCGTAGAGATAGAGCGTATCCCACTCGCCATCCTGGGCAATGTAGGCCAGCCAGCGGCCATCGGGGGAGAAGGCCGGCTGGAAGATGGGCGTGTCGTCATCGCCTGCCAGCTGACGGACCTCATGCAGGCGTCCCTCGTGCCAGCGGCCTATCTTCAGCCGCGTTCCGTCCCAGGGCATATTGGGGAAATCCCACTCCACCCAGGCGAGCAGCGGCTCGTGTGGATGCCAGGTCGGCTGCATGTAAAAATCGGCGCCCTGGGCGGCCTTGAGCGGCCAATGCTGCCCGCTGCTGTGGACGACGGCCAGGACGTCCTGGTCTTCGTAGGTGTGGATATAGGCGACCCATTCGCCATCGGCGGAAATGGCGGGCGCAGCGGCTCCGCCATAGGAAGGCGTGATTGGGACGGGCAGGCCGCTTACCAGCGGTTGGCGGTAGAGGCGCTGGTTGGCGATGAACACGACGAAATCGTCTCCCAGGGCAAAATCACCGCCGCCGTAGCCCACGCCTGGGCGCACAGAGAGATCGGCAAAGAGATCGCGCGGGGCTTCGTCGCCGCGCCGCATAACCAGGACGGTGTGCCCGGAACGGCTTTCGCTCCAGACGAGCGTTTGTCCGTCGGCGGTAGCCTGCACATCGTTGAAGCGCTTCTTTTGCCCCAACATGCTGGCAGAAAGCGGCGAACTCCAGAGACCGTAAGGTTTGAAGCGTTTGCTCATGGCCGGCCTACAGGTAAGGGGTCACTTTGGAGAGCAGGCGTGGTTTGGGCAGGAAGCCGGTCAGCCGCAGCTGGCTTTCGCCGCCCTTGAAGAGCATCAGGGTTGGGATGCCCATCACGCCAAAGCGGGTGACCAGCGCCGGATTTTGGTCGGCATCTACTTTGACGACCTTCATCTGGCCGGTGTATTCGGCAGCGATCTCTTCCAACACTGGCTCCAGCATCTTGCAAGGGCCACACCAGACGGCGGTAAATTCCAGCAAGACGGGCAATTCGGACTGCAAGACTTCTTGTTCGAACGTCGCATCGGTGACGTAGGTCAATGCACTCATGGTTCCTCCTGTCAATGGCTGCTGTCCCCGGTCAGGCCGGGACGCCCCCTTAGTATACCGCGCCTGCCGCTCACAACGGGAGAGAAAAGCGCAGCCAGTTTTGCCCGGCGGGCAGGAGGTATTCATCGGTGGGATGCAGAGATTGCAATTGAAACGCTGGCGGGCTGCCGTGCAGTGGCGCAGCGCGGGTTTGCCCATAGATGCGTACCCCCAGGCGTTGCCGCCATGCTGAGGGCACGCGCGAGAGGGAATCGCTGGTTGCGGTGACGATCGGCCAGATCCCATGTGCGGGGCCGTGGGTCAGCAGGTCGCTGATCAGGAGGAAGGTTTCCTCCTCGCAGTAAGCGGCCAGGCGGGCCAGGTCATCGATCAGCAACAGGAGGTAGCGGTGATGGGTCGGGCGCCAGGCCTGGTAGCCCCAGCTTTCGGCGGCGTGGAGGAGCGCATCGGCCTGTCGGCTGAAGATCGGCGCCACGCCAGCCGATTGAGGCAGCCGAGACAAGGGGAGCCAAAAGCGGAGAACCGGAGAAAGCAGGATGAAGCGAACTTCTGCCCGGGGGTGGGTGGCCGTCAGAGAGCGGGCGGTGTGGAAGAGAAAACGTTGCAGCCCGGCGCGTTGCTGCCCGACGATCAGCAAGGGCCCGGGTGAGGGGTCGGAAAGATCGAGCAAAACGGGCAGATCGTCGACGGCAACGCCAAGCAGGGCAGATTCGGGCGAAAACGGCCCCAGAGCCTCCACCGCTTGAGCAAGCGTCCAGCGGGGAAACCGGCGGCGCTGCTGCGCCGCGAGCGCAGGCCGATCGGCAGGCCGTGGGGCCGGAAGTGCGCGGGGCGTCACGGCGGTGGTCAGAAGGTCAAAATGGC
>WGAD01000200.1 GCA_015489255.1 Anaerolineales bacterium
CTTGCTGCCGGTTATCGCCCTGGCGTGGGTCAATCTGCATGGGTCATACGTCCTCCTGCTGGCGTTGATTGGCGCCAGCTGGGCGGGGACGGGGCCGGCGCGCCGGCGGGCGTTGGCCGGCGCGGGGGTTGCCTCGGCCCTGGCTACACTGGTCAACCCGCACGGCGCGGGCGCCTGGGCCTACGTCTGGCGGATGTTGACGGATCCCTCCAGCCAGCAATTCAGCGCCGAATGGCTGCCACCGCGCAACGAGGGCTGGCAGATGGGGTTGTTTTTCGCCGCCCTTCTCCTCATGCCCTTGCTGACGACGGTCAGCCGGGCGCGCTGGGATCGGCGGCAATGGTTGTGGTATCTCGGCTTTGGCTGGCTGGCCCTCAGCGGTGTACGCTATGTGATCTGGTTTTCTTTGCTGCTGCCTCCGCTGGCCGCCTCTTTGCTGGCTGGCTGGCCGCATGCCAAAGAGCGCCCGCCGCAGCGGGTCAATCCGCGCCTGAACGTTGCGCTGGCGGCGGCCCTGCCGCTGCTTTCCTTGCTCTTCCTGCCTGCGGTGCGGCCAACCGAATCGCTGCCCGTGTACAGCGAAACGCCGCTGGAAGCAGCCGCCTGGTTGTCGGCGCATCCGGAGCTGCCGGGGCCTTTGTGGGCCGACCTGACGTACAGTTCCTACCTGGTGTGGGCTGTGCCAGAGCGTCCGGTGTGGGTGGACACCCGTTTCGAAGTCTATCCCCCGACGCAGTGGGAGCGCTATCGGCAGATTGCCGAGGCCCGTTGGGGGTGGGATGCGGCCTTGCAAGAGACGGGCGCGCGCCTGTTGTTTCTTTCGCGCCAGCGGCAGGCCGATCTCATTGAGGCTTTGGAGGCCCGGGGGGCGTGGCAGCGCGTATATCTGGATGAGGAAACAGCGATCTATGTCCTTCCCTGAAGATTTCCCGGGGCGCCTGGGCTTGCAACAACGGGTGCTGCCGGCGTATCGGGCGCCTTTCTTCTCTCGCCTGGCGCAACGCTGCCAGGGCGGTTTCAGCTTGCTGGCAGGCCGTCCACGCCCAGGAGAGGGGATTCGGCAAGCCGAAGGGTTGACGGCGGGCGAATGGCGGCCGGCGCACAACCTGAACTTATTTGCGGGCCGGGGGTATGTGTGCTACCAGCTGAACTGGCGCCCCTGGTTGCAGGCCTGGCAGCCGGAGGCCTTAATCGTTGAAGCCAGCCTGCGCTGCCTTTCTGTGCCGGGGATGACAAGATGGATGCACCGCCGCGGTCGGCCCGTGATCGGCTGGGGGCTGGGCGCGCCGGGCGCCAACGGGCGGCTGCGGCCGCTGTGGACGCGCTTCCTGCGCCAATTCGACGCGATGATCGCCTATAGCCGGCGCGGCGCCGAGGAATATGTGGCTTGTGGCGTGCCGCCGCAGCGCGTGTTCGTCGCCCCCAATGCGGTGCTGCCGCCGCCGGCCTGGGGGCTGCCCACCCGCGCGATCGCCCCGCGTTTGTTGACAGTGCTGTTTGTGGGGCGGTTGCAGGCGCGCAAACGGGTCGATCTGCTGATACGCGCCTGCGCCCGGCTGCCGCAGAAGCGCCGCCCGCGTTTGTGGATCGTTGGCGAGGGGGAGGCGCGCGCGGAACTGGAAGCCCTGGCCGCAGAAATTTATCCACAGGCGCATTTCTGGGGGGCGTTATATGGGCGCGCTTTGCAGCCTTTGTGGCTACAGGCCGATTTGTTCGTGCTGCCCGGGACAGGCGGGCTGGCGATGCAAGAAGCGATGGGGTACGGGCTGCCGGTCATCGCGGCGCGGGGCGATGGCACGCAAAACGACCTCATTTCTCCGCAGACGGGCTGGCTGGTGCCGCCGGACGATTTGGATGCCCTGGCCGCTGCGCTGGAAACCGCCTTGAGTGATGTCCCCCGCCTGCGAGCGATGGGCGCGGCAGCTTACCGCCAGGTGGCCACGGCGATCAACCTGGAAGAGATGACGAGGGCCTTTTTGCGGGCGTTGCAAGTGGTGACGACGTAAAAAAACGAGTTGCGGATTGGCAACAGGGATCCGTTTTGTCATTGCGAGCGACTGCAAGGAGCGAAGCAATCCCCTGCATGACGGTGTGGGAGATGGCATCGGGCGCGATGCGCCCTCGCCATGACACCCATCCTCCTTATCCGCAATTCAGGTTAAAAAAAGCCCCGTTTCCGGGGCTGAATCTCATTCGCGCGGGGGTTCAGAGGGCGCTTCTTTTTGCTGTTGCAGGTAGAACTTGCCGTCTTGCACTTGTTTGATGAAGCGTTTCAGCTCCCCTTCCAGGTAGTTGAGCGTTTCCAGAACGTAGGCATCGGCATCTTCGCGGGTGGCCTGGGCTTCTTGCTCGGCCTGGGCGCGGATGCTGTCGGCCTGTTTGCGGGCGGCGGCGACGATGGCTTCTTTGTCGACCAGGCGGGCTGCCTCCTCGCGGGCGGCGGCAATGATGCGGTTGGCTTTTTCTTGCGCTTGCGCCAGGATGCGGTCTTTCTGGGTGAGCACCTGCCGCGCCTGTTTGACTTCCTCCGGGATGTGGACGCGCATCTGGTCGATCAAATCCAACATGCGATCTTCGTTCACAATCACGTTATTGGTAAACGGGAGGGCCGGACTATCGTTGAAGAGTTCTTCCAGTCGGTCGATCAGATGCTCAATGTCCATGACTGCCTCCAGCAGGTGAGACGCAGGAAGGGGATGCCTTTATTTTACCCAAAATTTCAATCGCGCAGCGCGTTGGGAGGAGATGGCTGCCCCATACCGGCAAGGCGGGCTTTGAGGGCGGCTTCGACGTGCGGGGGTACCATGGTGGAAACATCGCCGTCCAGCATGGCGATTTCTCGCACGGTGGTGGAGGAGAGAAAGGTGTGCGCTTCGCGGGTGATGAGGGCGATGATTTCTATGTCGGGCGCCAGCCGGTTGTTTGCCAGGGCCATGCGGAATTCAAATTCAAAATCTGAGAAGACGCGCAACCCGCGGACGATGACCTGGGCGTTGATTTGCTGGCAAAAATCCACCGTCAGCCCGCTGTAGCCGACGACCTGGATACGGGGTTCATCGGCAAAGGTTTGCCGCACCAGGCCAATGCGTTCTTCTGGGGAGAAGAAGAGGTTCTTTTGCGGTTTGTCGTAAACGGCCACCACCAGTTCATCGAACAGGCGCACGGCGCGGCGGGCAATGTCAATATGTCCGTAGTGGACGGGGTCGAACGTGCCTGGAAAAACAGCCTTGACCATGGTGTCCTTTCCGTTTGGTTTAGCTGATGTCTCCCTGCCCCTGGCGCCAAAAACGACCGAGGGTGGCCGCCAGCGCCTGGTGCTCGGGCCGTTGCAGCCCGGGGTCGGTGGCGAAGAGAGATTCCGCTTGCTGGCGGGCGACCTCGATGAGCGCGACATCGCTCAGGTTCGCCATGCGCAGGGTGGAGAAACCGGCCTGGCGGGTGCCGAGGAACTCGCCAGGGCCGCGCTGCTTCAGATCGTATTCCGCCAGCAAGAAGCCGTCGTTGGTTTCGGCCATGGCTTGCAGGCGTTCGTTTTCGGCGGCATTTTCGTGTTCCGGGATCAGCAAGCAGTAGGCCTCGCCGCCGCCGCGTCCTACCCGTCCGCGCAATTGGTGAAGCTGCGCCAGGCCAAAGCGGTTGGCGCCTTCGATGAGCATGACGGTGGCGTTGGGCACGTCCACGCCCACTTCGATGACGGTGGTCGATACCAGCACCTGAAATTCGCCATCGCGGAACTGCTGCATAACGGCCTCTTTTTCGTCGGCTTTCATGCGTCCGTGCAGCAACCCCACTTTGTAGTTGGGGAACACCTCCGCTTGCAGGCGTTTGTGGGCTTCTACGGCGGCGGGCAGGTTGCTTTTTTCGCTTTCTTCTATCAGGGGGTAGACGATGAAGGCCTGTCGTCCGGCAGCCAGTTGGCCGCGGATGAGCGTGTAGGCGCGTTCACGTTCCGCCGGTGTGAGCACATAAGTTTTCACCGGTTGGCGGCCAGCGGGCATTTCGTCGATGATGGAAAGGTCCAGATCGCCGTAGAGGGTCAGGGCGAGGGAACGCGGGATGGGGGTGGCGGTCATCACCAGCAGGTGCGGGTGGACGCCTTTTTGCCGCAGGGCGGCGCGTTGGGCAACGCCGAAGCGGTGCTGCTCATCGATCACCGCCAGCTGCAGGTTTTGGAAGCGCACCGGCTCTTCGATGAGCGCGTGCGTGCCGATCAGGATTTTGACCTCTCCCTGCTCCAGGGCAGCCAGGGTCTCGCGGCGCTCTGCGGCGGGTGTGCTGCCGACCAACAGGCGAATTTCCCGGGGATGCAAGAGGGCTTCGGCGCTTTCGCCGGCCAACAGGCGGGTGAAGTTTTCGTAATGCTGCTCGGCCAGGATGGCGGTGGGCGCCATGACGGCGGCCTGTGCGCCTTGCGTGGTGACGATGGCCGCAGCCAGCGCGGCGACCACGGTTTTTCCGGAACCGACATCGCCCTGAATGAGGCGGTTCATGGGGCGGCCGGCGGACAGGTCAGCGCGGATCTCGTCCAGCACGCGCTGCTGCGCGCCGGTCAGGGTGAAGGGCAGGCTGTCCAACCGGGCGGCCAGCCAGTCGTCATCCACGGCAAAAGCGGCTGCCGCTGCGGATTGCCAGTCTTGTTTTTGGCGCAGAACGCCCAATTGCAGGTAAAAGATTTCGTCGAAGGCCAGGCGGCGGCGGGCGGCTTGCAGGCTTTCGTGCGAATCGGGCAGGTGAATTTGCAGCAGGGCCTCGCTGAGGGGCGGCAGAGCGGCGCCCTGGCGCACGCTTTCCGGCACCGGATCGCTGACGCGCGGCGCCCAGAACTGGACGACGGAGGCGATTTTTTCGCGCAGCCATTTTTGCGAAACGTTGGCCGTAAGGGGATATACCGGCACGATGCGATGGGTGTGCAAGTGGCGGGTTTCCACCGGTTCGATGTCTGGGTTGTTCATCACCAGGCGGCCCAGGTATTGTTCCACCTTGCCGGAGACGACGATGGCATCGTGCACAGTGTAACGGTTCGCCATCCAGGGCTGGTTGAAGAAGCTGAGCCGCAATGCAGCGGTGCCATCGTGGATGATGATTTCGGTGAGCGAGGCTTTGCCGCCGCGGATCGGGCGGGTGATGATATCGCGCACCTGCCCGATGACGGTTACCTGCTCGCCGTACCACAGGTCTTTGATGGGCTTGAGCTGGGTGTAGTCGTCGTAGCGGCGGGGGAAGTAGTAGAGCATGTCGCCCAGGGTGCGCAGGCCGAGGGCCTCTAGCCGTTTGGCGTTGCGCGGCCCAATGCCAGGCAAGACGGTGAGCGGGGCATCGAGGGCGGCGGGCTGGTCGGGCGACAGCCCGCCCGGGTGTTGGTGCGAGGTGCGGCGCGGCGCCTTGCGCGGACGCGGCGCGCTGCTCCGCGTTGGCGGGACGCTGCCGGCCTCGTCCAGGCCGGTCTCACGTTTGATGCGCTGCCA
>WGAD01000201.1 GCA_015489255.1 Anaerolineales bacterium
CGCCCGCCGCGCGCATAGCCGATCAGCGTCAGGCCGTAGTCCGCGGCCAGAGATACCGACAGCGAAGTCGGCGAGGTGCGCGAGAGGATCACCGCAACGCCCATGCGGTAGGCTTTTTGCAGCATCTCCGAGCTGATCCGCCCGGTTGTCAACAAGACGGGGGCCGCTGGCGGCTCCTGGCGCAACAAACGCAACCCGGCCAGCTTGTCCAGCGAGTTGTGGCGCCCAATGTCTTCCGCAGACAGCAAAATCTCCTGTCCATCGCTCAACGCCGAGGTGTGGACGCCCCCCGTCTGCTGATAGATGGTTTGAGATTCAGAAAGGCGACGCATCAGGCGGGTCACCGCCGCTGCGTCCAGGCGCACATCCGCCGGCGGCGGGGCAAGCGGAGCGGGCGTTGCGGCCCGTGTGCGGCCTCCACTGCAGCCGCTGGTACGCCGCCAGTGGGCCGGCGGTTCGAGGGCGTGTCGCAGCCAGATATCCACCTGGCCGGCCTCGGCGCACAGACGCACATCGGCCACCGCATCCAGCCCATCGATCCACCCCTCGTTGAACAAAAAGCCCAGCGCCAGCGCCTCCAGGTGCTGCGGCGTACACATTAAAGTCGTCAGTGTCTGCCCGTTCACCGTCAGGGCAACCGCCTGCTCCGTCACCACGGCGATGGTTTCCTGTTGCCAGCTGCCGCCGCGATACAGCCAGACCTTGCATTCATCAGGGGCGTTCATAAGAAAGCATCCTTTCACCGGTAAATTTTTCTCATTGTAGCATCATTCGGCGGCGCGCCCGCAGGCGGTTATAATTCCCCCGTCCCATCCCGACCACAGGAAGGAACTTTTTATGAAAATCGTCGAATGCGTGCCCAATTTTTCGGAAGCCCGCCGCCCGGAAGTGGTCGCGGCCATTGCCCAAGCGGTCGCAGAGGTGGACGGCGTCCACTTGCTGGATCGCTCCTCCGATCTCGATCACAACCGCACGGTGCTGACCTTCGCCGGAGAACCGCAAGCGGTGCAAGAGGCCGCTTTTCGCGCCATCGCCCGGGCCGCCGAATTGATCGATCTCGAACAGCACCGGGGCGAACACCCGCGCCTTGGCGCGACCGACGTCGTGCCTTTCATCCCCATCCAGGGTGTGAGCATGGACGAATGTGTGGCCCTGGCCCGCGAACTGGGGGAACGTGTTGGGCGTGAACTGGGCATTCCCGTGTACCTTTACGAATATGCCGCCACGCGCCCGGAACGCCGCAACCTGGCCGCTATCCGCAAGGGGGAATACGAACAACTCAAAGCCGAGATCGGCCAGAACCCGGCCCGTGAGCCGGATTTCGGCCCGGCAAAGGTCGGCCCGGCGGGGGCCACCGTCATCGGCGCGCGCGATCCGCTGATCGCCTTCAACGTCTACCTGACCACCTCGGAGGTCGCCGTTGCCCGTCAGATCGCCCGCGCCGTGCGTCATTCTTCCGGCGGGCTGCGTTTCGTCAAAGCCTTGGGGCTGCTGGTCGATGGACGCGCCCAGGTGTCCATGAACCTGACCAACTACCGCAAGACGCCGATCGCCCGGGTGGTGGAATTCATTCGCCGCGAAGCCGCCCGTTACGGGGTGGGCATTCATCACAGCGAACTGGTGGGCCTCATCCCGCAAGAGGCGCTCACCGAGGCTGCCGTCTGGTATTTGCAGCTGGATCAGTTTGAACCTGGGCAGGTGTTGGAAAACCGCCTGCAAGCGGCCATGCAAGCCCAGCAAACGGCAGACTTCCTGGAGGCCGTGGCCGCCCCCTCCCCCACACCGGGCGGCGGATCGGCGGCGGCGCACGCGGGCGCGCTGGGCGCCGCCCTGGCCGAAATGGTCGCCGGTTTGACGCTCGGCAAAAAAGCATACGCCAGCGTGCAAGAAGAGATGGAAACCCTGCGCCAGCGCGCTGCGGCGCTGCGCGCCGCGCTCACCCGTGGGGTGAGCCGCGACGCCGCTGCCTTCGACGCCATTTTGGAGGCTTTCCGCCTGCCGAAGAGCACGGCAGAAGAAAAAACCGCTCGCCGCGAGGCCATACAGCAAGCCACTGTGCGCGCCGCCGAAGTGCCGCTGGAAACCGCCCGGCAAGCCGTGGAGGTGATGGAGCTGGCCTTGCAAGCCGCCGCGCACGGCAACCGCAACGCCATAACCGACGCCGCCGCCGGCGCATCCCTGGCGCGCGCCGCTTTAACCGCCGCCGGTTACAACGTGCGCATCAACCTCGGCGGACTGGACGACCAGGAAACCGCCACCCGCCTGCTGGACGAACTGCGCCAGCTGGAAACCCGCGCCACCGCGCTGGAAACCCGCCTGCAAGACACCCTGACCGAACGCGGCGGCCTGACGTTCTGATGGTTCGTCTCTCGTTCTGGCTGGCCTTGCTGTTCATAGCCGGCTGCGCGCCCCTTGCGGCGGCGCCAACGCCATCCCCCACACCGACGGCCACTCTCACGC
>WGAD01000202.1 GCA_015489255.1 Anaerolineales bacterium
GTGGTGAATTTGCAGCGCCGGGCGGATGACTTCGGGATATTCATACGTCAGGCCGGAGACGAAGGCATCGGCATCGCCCATTTTGACCATCATCGGGCCGAAGACGTTGGGGTCCAAGATGCGTTTGCGAGCGTGGTTCAGCGTGAGGCCCTTGCGTTGCCGCAACTGATAGAAAGCACGGGTGTATTTGTCCAGGTTGGGATAGGTCCGCGGGTTGACGATGACGGGCGAGAAATCGAGCGCCATTTGTTGAATCTTTTCGCGGATGACCTCCGGGTTGCCGATGAGGATGGGTTGGGCGATCTTCTCGTCGGCGACGATGGCGGCGGCACGGATGATTTTGCTTTCCTCGCCCTCAGCAAAGACCAGGCGCTTGCCGCCGCCGCTGGAGCGGGCCTTGTTCATAATGAAGTGGCGCACCCGTTCTCCTTTGCCCATGCGGAAGGCCAGTTGTTGGCGATAGGCTTCGATGTCAATCTGCTTGCGGGCAACGCCGGTTTCGATGGCGGCTTGGGCGACCGCTGGCGCTTCCCAGAGCAGCACGCGCGGATCGAGCGGCTTGGGGATGATGTAATCGGGGCCAAACTTCAGGCTTTCCAGGCCGTAAGCGCGCAGCACGCTATCGGGCACGTCTTCTTTGGCCAGGGCCGCCAGCGCGCGGACGGCGGCCAGCTTCATCTCTTCGTTGATGGCGCGGGCGCGGACGTCCAACGCGCCGCGGAAGATGAAGGGGAAGCCGAGGACGTTGTTCACCTGGTTGGGGTAATCGGAACGACCGGTTGCCATGATGCAATCCGGGCGCACCTCTTTGGCGACTTCGTAGCGAATTTCGGGATCCGGGTTTGCCATGGCGAAGATAATGGGGTTATCGGCCATGCTTTTGACCATTTCCGGCGTCAGCACGTCGGCGACGGAAAGGCCAAAGAAAACGTCCGCGCCACGGATGGCGTCCGCCAGGGTGCGGGCATCCGTCTCTACGGCGAACTGCGCTTTGTATTTGTTCAGGTCTGTTCGCCCGGTGTGGATCACGCCGCGCGAATCGCACATGAGGATGTTCTCCGGCTTGACGCCCAAATGAATGGCAAGCTTGGTGCAAGAGATGGCCGAAGCGCCGGCGCCATTGACCACCATTTTGATCTCGCCGATGTCTTTGCCGACGATCTCGAGAGCATTGAGCAAGCCGGCGTTAGAGATGATGGCCGTGCCGTGTTGATCATCATGGAAGACGGGGATATCGAGCATCTCTTTCAGCGTTTCTTCTACATAGAAACACTCCGGCGCCTTGATGTCTTCCAGGTTGATGCCGCCAAAAGTCGGCGCAATGGCGGCCACCACGCGGATGAGTTCGTCGGGGTCGAGCGCATTGACTTCAATATCGAAAACATCCACATCGGCAAAGCGCTTGAAGAGCACCGCCTTCCCCTCCATTACGGGCTTGGAAGCCAGCGCGCCGCGGTTCCCCAGGCCCAAGATCGCCGTGCCGTTGCTAACGACGGCCACCAGGTTGCCTTTGGCGGTGTATTCATACGCATCTTCGGGGTTTTTCTCGATTTCCAGCACCGGGATGGCAACGCCGGGTGAATAGGCCAGGCTGAGATCGCGCTGCGTTTCCATGGGCTTGGTGGGGACAATGGCGAGCTTGCCGGGCTTTCCCTTCAGCCGGTGGTATTCCAGCGCATCGTTGCGGGTAATTTTCGTCATGATTCCTCCAATCTGTGCTTGCGGGTAGGGCTGCACCGTTTATTATGGCATAGATTTTTTCTCAGGATAGTTCTTTTTGTCACTTGGTCTGGGTGGCAGTGCTCGCTTGTTTATACACCGGCAGAAAATAAAAGTTGTGCAAATGGGCGGGAAATCATGTATAATTGAATTGGTTTTCTAACCAAATTTCTGCCGCATCGTTGCGGTCACGGCTTTTATCAGGCAAATACCGGGGATGGCGACATCCCTTGACACGAGAAACGTTTTGAACCAGTTGTCTGCCTGCGTGGTCAGGCGTTGCGTTCCCAAGACGAGCGCATCCAGTCCCTGATGGGCGACAGGCCGTTGCATAAGTAGATGTGACGGTGTTCCTGCCTATATAAAAGCGACAGGCGCGGCCGTGACCTGATGTGGTTACGGCCGGTATTGGTTTAATGGCAAAAAAAATCACTGCCCTCAAACTGCAAAAGCGCAACGCTCAACGGGTCAATGTGTACCTGGATGGAGAGTTTGCCTTTGGGTTGAGCCGCATCGTGGCCGCCTGGCTGCAGGTTGGGCAGGAACTCACGGAAGAAGCAATTGCCGACCTGCTGGCGCAGGATGCCCGTGAAGTTGCCTACCAACGGGCGCTGAATTACCTCTCATACCGTGACCGCTCCCTAGACGAGATACGGCAGAACCTGAAAAAACACAAGGTGCCGGACGATATCATCGCAGAAACCTTGCGCCGCCTGCAAGAAAACGGCTTTGCCGATGATGTCCGTTTTGCCCAGGCCTGGGTGGAAAATCGCAACACCTTTCGCCCGCGTGGGCGA
>WGAD01000203.1 GCA_015489255.1 Anaerolineales bacterium
CAATGGGCGTTCCGCTGACGGCGGCGCAGGGGCGGGCGCCCTTGCGCCTGGGAAAGCGCACCGCGCCACTGCGCGGGATCGTCTGGCGCATGGAGGTGGCTTCGGCGCAGGTCAAATCGGCCATTTTGCTGGCGGGGCTGGTGGCTTCCGGACCGGTGGTGGTCAGCGAACCGTATCCCTCGCGCGATCACAGCGAGCGTCTGCTGGCCGGGCTGGGCGTTTCGGTGACTTCAACCGCCGGACCACAGGGCTGGCAGGTCCGCTTGCAGCCACCCGAGCAGATCGCCTGGCCGCCGCTGCGGCTGCGCGTTCCTGGGGATTTTTCATCAGCTGCCTTTCTCCTGGCCGCCGCCGCCCTCGTGCCCGGGTCGGAAATCACGCTGACGGAAGTCGGGCTGAACCCGGGGCGCACCGGCCTGCTGGACGTGATGCGCCGCATGGGCGCCGATATCCGCATTACCAACCGCCGCCTGGTTTATGGCGAACCGGTGGGCGATTTGCGCTTGTGTTATGCGCCCTTGCGCGGGGTGCGGGTGCACGGAGAGACGGTCGTCCGCATGATCGACGAATTTCCCGCCCTGGCCGTGCTGGCAGCCTTTGCCGAGGGCGAAACGGTGGTGACGGAGGCCGCCGAACTGCGCCACAAGGAAAGCGACCGCATTGCGGCCATCGTGGCTCTCTTGCGCGCGCTGGGCGGAGAGGCTGAAGAGCGCCCGGACGGGTTTGTCGTCCGTGGTGGCGGGCTGCGCGGCGGAGACGTGCGCGTCCCCGCCGATCACCGTCTGGCGATGAGCGCCATGCTGGCCGGGCTGGCGGCGCGCCAGCCGGTGCGCGTGCAGGGCGCGGAGATCTATCGCCAGTCTTTTCCTTCGTTTTTGGAGGTGTTGTCATCGCTGGGCGCTTCTATCGTCTCGGATTGACGGGCTATCCGCTGGAACACAGCCTTTCGCCGCAGCTCCACCGCCGTTTTTTGCGCCAATGTGGGCTGGAAGGGGAATACCGCCTGTATCCCTGCCCGCCGGCCTCGCCCGAATGCTTGCGCGATCTGGTTGCCGCCTTGCGGAGGGAACAACTGCACGGCCTGAACGTGACGGTGCCGCACAAACGCCGTCTGCTGGCGCTGGTGGAGGACCTGACGCCCGCCGCGCAAGCCATTGGCGCGGTCAACACGCTTTTTTTACAGGATGGGCGTCTATGGGGCGACAACACCGATGCCCCTGCTTTTTGGGACGATTTGCAAGCGGGTGGGCTGGCCGCGGGAAAACGCGCCTTGTTGCTGGGCGCTGGCGGCGCGGCGCGGGCGGTCGCCTGGGTTTTACGGGAAAAAGGTTGGTCGGTGTGGGTGATGGCGCGCAACGAGACTGCCGCGGCGGCGTTGGTGGACGCCTTTGCCCTGCGCGGCGCGTTGGGCTGGCTGGAAGCCGCTCCCCGCGTGGACGTGCTGGTGAACTGTACGCCGGTGGGCATGTGGCCGCAGCAGGCGGCCTCGCCCTGGCCGGACGATCGGCCCCTGCCGGCAGCCGCCGTGTACGATCTGGTGTACAATCCGGCTGAAACCCGCCTGCTGGCGCAGGCCCGCGCCCAGGATCTACCGGCGCGCAACGGGTGGGGCATGTTGCAGCGCCAGGCGGCGCGGGCTTTCGCCCGCTGGACGGCGTGCCCGGATCTACGGCTTTGATTGGAAGGGAGGCATTGTGTTGCGTTTTCTCACGGCCGGCGAATCGCACGGCCCCGAATTGACGCTCATTTTGGACGGGTTGCCAGCCGGGTTGCGGTTGGACGTGGACGCCCTGAACGCGGAACTGGCCCGCCGACAGCGTGGCGCGGGCGCCGGGCCGCGCATGAAGATGGAAAACGATCGCGTGCATATCACTGCCGGGCTGATGGACGGCGTGACGATTGGCGCGCCCCTGGCGCTGCGGATCGTCAACCGCAACCATGCCGCCTGGAAAGGAAAAGAAACGCCGCCCATGACGGCGCCGCGCCCGGGGCATGTGGACCTGGCGGCGGCGCTGAAATACGGTTACGACGACCTGCGCCCGGGGCTGGAGCGCGCCTCTGCGCGCGAAACGGCGGCCCGGGTGGCTGCCGGCGCGGTGTGCAAACAGCTGCTGGCCGTTTTTGGCATCCGCGTGGGGGGGTATGTTGTTGCCATCGGGCCGGTGACGGCGGACCTTGAAAACCTGCCGTTGGAATCTCGCCTGGCCGCAGCCGAGGCTTCTCCGGTTCGTTGCCCGCAACCGGAAGCAGCGGCAGCCATGCAGGTCGAAATTCAGGAGGCCATGCAGGCCCGCGATACGCTCGGCGGGGTGATTGAGGTCCTGGCCTTGGGGCTGCCGCCGGGGTTGGGCGCTTATGCCCAGTGGGACCGCCGCCTGGACGCTCAGCAAGGCCGCACCCAGGCGGGCGTCCAGGCGGTCAAAGGGGTGGAGATCGGCCCGGCTTTTGCCAACGCTCGCTTGCGGGGCACACAGGCGCAAGACGCCATTCGGCGCGACGCCGACGGGCGTCTGTTGCGCCCCACCCTGCGCTCGGGTGGCCTGGAAGGCGGCGTGACGACCGGTCAGCCGGTATTGCTGCGGGCGGCCATGAAGCCGATCGCTTCGACTTTGACCCCGCAAAACACCGTTGACCTGGCGACGGGCGCCGAGACGAAAACACGCTACGAACGTTCGGATTTTTGCCCGGTGCCGCGGGCTGTGCCCGTGCTGGAAGCCATGACCGCCTTCGTCCTGGCCGATGCCTTGCTGGAAAAGCTGGGCGGCGACAGCCTGGACGAAATGAAACCCCGTTTTGCCGCCTTGCGGCGTCCGCATTGGCAGGCAATGGCCCTGCGCGGCAAACCCCGCCGATGGTGGCCGGAGGACGACCATGCTCGATAAGCCCGTGCTGCTCTATGGCCCGCCGGGGGTTGGAAAAAGCACCGTTGGTCGTTTGCTGGCGGCGGCCTGGGAGGTTCCTTTCACCGACCTGGACGCTGTCATTGCGCGCAGGGCAGGCAAAACGGTGGCGGAAATCTTCACTGCCGAAGGCGAAGCGGGCTTCCGCCGCCGTGAGCGTGCTGCGCTGCTGGAGGCTTTGACCTCCCCGCCGGGTGTGATCGCGCTGGGAGGCGGCGCCCTGCTGGCGGACGAAAATCGTCTGGCGGCGGAAACCCACGGACGGGTGCTGTTGCTGGATGCGCCGCCGGAGATTCTGCGCGCGCGCCTGGCGGCGGACGACACCCGCCCGCTGCTGTCCGGAAGAGATGGCCCTTCTCGGCTGACGGCTTTACTGGCCGCCCGCAAGAGACATTACGATTCCTTTGGCTTGCGTGTAGCCACGGAGGGGGCGCCGCCCGCGGAGATCGTCTTGCAGATCCAAACTCTGCTGGGGTATTTTCATCTCAAATCCATGGGGCGGCCCTATGACGTCCGCGTGGCGGCAGATGAACCCTGGCCGGCCTCCTGGCCACCGCAGAAACGGGCGGCGCTGGTGAGCGATGCGCGGGTGGGGCGGTTGCACGCACCGGCCACGTTGGAACGGCTGCAAGCGCGAGGCGTGGCAACGCGTTTGTTTTCTTTTCGTGGCGGAGAACGGGCGAAAACCCTGCGCACCGCGACCCGCTTATGGCAGGGTTTTCTCGATTTTGGCCTCGAGCGGGGCGATCTGGTCATCGGACAGGGGGGCGGGATCACCACCGATCTGGCCGGATTTGCGGCTTCGGCTTATTTGCGCGGAGTCGATTGGGCGGCCTTGCCTACCTCTTTGCTGGGGATGGTGGATGCGGCTGTCGGCGGCAAAACTGGCGTAGACCTGCCACAAGGGAAGAACCTGGTGGGCGCTTTTTGGCCGCCGCGCCTGGTGTGGGCGGATGTGCGCTGGCTCGATACCCTGCCGAGGGTTGAAAAACGCAACGGGCTGGCCGAGGTGCTCAAACACGGGCTGATCGCCGACCCGGAGCTGTTTCAGTGGTGCAGAGGCGACTTGGCCGGTTTGCAGCATCGCTGGTTGGAGGTGGTGCGGCGGGCCGTGGCCGTGAAGGTACGGGTGATCGAAGCCGACCCTTACGAAAACGGGTTGCGTCAGGCCCTCAACGCCGGGCATACGCTGGGGCACGCGCTAGAGGCGGCCTCTGGCTATCGTCTGCGGCATGGCGAGGCTGTGGGGATTGGGTTGCGGTTGGAGGCCCAACTGGCAGAAAACCTGGGCCTGGCGGCTGCTGGGCTGGCAGAGCAGGTGGCGGAAGCGCTGGCGGCGCTGGGTCTGCCAACCCGTCCGCCCGCTGA
>WGAD01000204.1 GCA_015489255.1 Anaerolineales bacterium
GGGTGTCGTCAGGGGGTGCTTGGTCCTGACCATTTCCCTCAGCCGGGCCGGGGGCGGGCAGGGCACCCAGTACGCTTTTTTGGGCGCGAGCCAGCGCGATCTGCGCGCCAACTACCGCCACGCCCAGCAGCAGGCCCCACTTCAACGCGAACAGCACGTTCTTGTTCATACTCTCTTCGCCTCCTTGATTGGCTTTTGCTTTCTGAACTGGATTCCTTCTCGCTCCATGATGGCGGCGATCTCGCCCATGTAGTAGCGCTGCAGATCGGCATGATGCTCCACTTTCGAGAGCGTTTTTTCCAGGCGCCACAGACTGGCCACCATCTGCCTCATCCCCCAAATGACGATCACCGCCAGGAGAATGAAGCTGGCCTTGCCGATGTCGAGGCCGGCGAGAAGGCGCAAGATGTCCGTTTCCATCAATACACCCCCTGTGCGTGAAGATCCTCGATCTTCTTTTTTAGGTCGTTAACCTTGGCCAGAGCTTGCTCAGCCTTCTTTTTTTCGACCTGATACTTCTGCCGCAAATCCGGCAATAGATCCCGCGCGCTCTTTACCTTCTGCTGGAGCGCGCGTATCTTCTGGGCTACGTCGAGCCAACTCTGATCCAAGGAGTTTGCACCAGCATGCGGCGGCGCTTTGATGTTCGGGTTACCCGGCGACTTCGCTACGCCTTTCACGTAATCGAGACAGTGGTTTTTGAGAGATTGCGACCGGCTAATTCGCAGCTCCGTCCAACCGCTGATCCCAAGAGCCCCATACTTGTAACTCCAGGTTCCGTTCCAAGCAAAATCGTTACAGGCGGTTTCTGCCTGTCTTACGATCCCCAGCATGGCGTCTTTGGCGGCTCGGTAGTCATCTGATGCATACTTCCTGTCTACCTCGTAAGCCGTCAACAACTGCCTATAAGTCGCCTGGTTGCCGGTATTGCCATCTTCGGACCCCTTATCGCCAGCATCCGAATTGTCACGGTGCTTGAAGTGCTGGGGTATCTCGTTGGGGTCGGCCAGCGGCGCCCCGAGCTTCTCCATTGCCTTGACGGTGGGAACCCCGCGCGTTGCGCCATACCACAACAAGGCGAGGCCAGCTCCGGCAATCGGAAGTAAAATGATACCCTTCCCCATCAGCTCTCCTTTAAGGCCGCATACACGGCGAGGCCCAGCAGGGCCGTGCCGGCCACAGCCACAAAGGCCCCGCGCAGGGCTACGGCCGACTGGTAGTTGTAGAACACGCGATCGCGTTGCACCTGGTCATCGTTCCAGTTGATGTCCGCGCCGTATCTATACCCCGCCAGCGCCGTCCGCTCCTGAGACAAAACACTCTGCAGCCAGGCGTCGAAAGCGCTCTGCTTCGCCTTGAGGTCGGCGGAGATCTGGTGATCTGCTACTGACGCCTGCCGATCAACGCTGAGGAAACTAAATATTCCCCCAATCGCGTTGCTGGCCAGACCAATCAAGGCGGTGACGGGTTCCACGGCCGCTCCTTACTTCCTGAAAAGGAGGGCCGCGAGCAGGGCCATGCCGCCCAATGCCCACGCCCAGGGCGGTATTTGCCCAAGGATCTCGGTCAGAGAGGACGCCGGCTGCTGGGGCTGGGGAGGCGCGGGCGCCGGCGGGACCGGCTGCACCGCGATGGTGGGCGCAGCATCGTTGGAAGGAACGAAGCCGTACCCCTGCAGCACGGGTAGCCAGTCCTTAAGGACCTGGCCAAGCTGCTCACCGGCGTCCATCCACTCGTAATCGTACTGGTGCTGATACTGAGGCATTAGATACCTCCCCTCCAGTCGATCTCGGCGAGACGCCGCAGGGCGGCCTTATCCTGAACCTTCACCTGCAGCACGAACGCCTTGATCTGGAACATGTGCTCAGCTTCTTCGGTCCAGTCCACTCGTCTGCTGGTGCGAACCTCCAGCACGAGCCGGTTGGTCTCGATGAGGGTCACTTTGCGCGGCCAGGTGGGCGCCTCTTCGTCGTCGATCTGGCTGACGGTATGGATCGCCCCGAAAGCGCCGTCCATGAGCAAGGCGGCCGCGCTGTCGGCGTGGCCCAGCTCGCGCTGAGCGCGAATGCGGAACTCGCCATCACCGTGGACGTAGTAGACCCTGATGCCGGTCCAGTTCTCGCCCGCGGGAACGCTGAGGGTGACGGTCTCTGCCGCGTAGTCGATGGCCTTGACGGGCACTTTTTGCCGGTCGCCGCCGTTCACGCGCGCCCAAGCCACCACTTCGGGGTGACTGGCTGACGGCAGGGTCACCGCGCGCATCTTGGTCTTCACGATCCCGGGCACGCTGATGGTGGTATCTTGGGCGGATCCGCCGCCGCTGTTGTCCACAGGACTGCCGTCTGCCCGGGCCTTAAGGTAAAGCCGCACCGGCTCGCCGTCGGGGATGCGGTAGATGGTGCCCTGCGGGATCTTGAAGACGGCGATGGGGCGCCACTCGTTCGCCTTCCAGTCGACGCCCGGGTCCATGTCGCGATGATCGATCAGGGCGCGCTGAGGGATGCCCAGCGGGATGGCGACCGGCTTGGGGGCGACCTTCTTGGGCGCGGGCTGTACGGGCCGAGGCGCGCGCCGGCCGCCGAAAATGTTGGTCAGTTTGATCATGTCGCCTCCTTACTCAAGCCCGACGGTGAGCTCGAAGCGGGTGTTGGCGTGGGTGAAGTCCACGGCGGAGGGAGACTCTACCCAGACCTGGATGGCGTCTCCCTCAGTGAACCGCGCGCCGGCCTGGACACCGAGGTCCACGCGGGTTCCTGCGGCGTACTTCTCGTTGCGCTGCTCGCCGGCGCTGAGGTCGAAGAACGCCGCATACGAGAGCTTTGTCAGGAAGACCTCGCCGTCTTCGCCCTTGCGGCGCTTGTAGAGGTAGACGAAGGAGCTGGGGGGCAGCTCGTTGCCGCCAGCGTCGAACAGCTTCATGACGAGCTGAGCGGCGTTCCGCAGCAGGTACGTCGCGCCCTCCGGCACGATGAACTCCAGCGTGCTGACCTTGCGGTTAGCGACGCCTGGGCCGATGATCTTCGCCTCTTCCGAGG
>WGAD01000205.1 GCA_015489255.1 Anaerolineales bacterium
CCCCACCGCGCTGGCGGGTCATGCTGTCTACCAGGAAAGACAGGCTGATGGAAGCCAGTCGTTCCGGCAGGATCTGTTCCTCAAACTTCCCGGGGAAAGTCATCAGATAATCGTAGGCTATCGAGCCGCTGAGGACGATGTTCATTCGTTGGATACCACTTTCTTCAGGTTGGGGAGATAGGGCGGGTAAACCACGCCGTTCTCGGTGACGATAGCTGTCACCAGGCGGGCCGGGGTGACATCGAAAGCCGGATTGCGCGCCGAAGCCCCTGCCGGCGCAATCGGGGCGCCATCGCGTTGCAAATTGAGCACCTCAGCCGGATCGCGTTCCTCGATCGGGATCTCCTCGCCGCTGGCGAGCGACAAATCAACGGTGGAGGTCGGCACCACGGCATACGCCGGCACGCCGTTATCGTGCGCAGCCAGCGCCAGCATATAGGTGCCGATCTTGTTCGCCACGTCGCCGTTGGCGGCAACCCGATCCGCGCCAAAGAAGACTTTTTGCACCTGGCCGGTGCGCAAGAAGTATCCGGCGGCGTTGTCGCTGATGATGTCGTAAGGGATGCCGTATTGCGACAATTCCCAGGCTGTGAGCCGCGCGCCCTGCAAACGCGGGCGAGTCTCATCCACCAAAACGTGAATGCGCTTCCCCTGCTCGTGGGCTGTGCGAATCACCCCCAGGGCTGTGCCCCAGTCCACCGTCGCCAGTGCGCCGGTGTTGCAATGGTGAATGATGGTATCCCCGTCTTCTATCAGCGCGGCTCCGTGGGCGGCCATGCGTTTGTTGATGGCAACGTCCTCATCGGCGATGCGCTGAGCGGCTGCCAAGACGGCTTGCCGCAGTCCGTCTGCAGAACCCTGGTAATCTGCCGCCAGGCGCAGAATCCGCTGCACCGCCCAAGACAGGTTAACCGCCGTCGGGCGCGCCTGCACCAACCGGGACGCGGCCTCCTGCAGATCGGCGCGCAGGGCATCTACCTCTTGCGCCGCCGATTGACGCGCTGCCAGCGCCATGCCAAAAGCTGCCGCCGCCCCAATGGCCGGCGCGCCGCGCACCACCATCTCGCGAATGGCGCGCGCCACTTGCCGGTAATCTGCAAAGGCCGCCACCTCCAGCCGCGCGGGCAGCAGCCGCTGGTCAATCATCTTGACCTGCTGATTGTCATAGTCCCAAAATACAGTTCTCATAAGGCACACAGAAAGACGCCCTCAGCACGAGAGCGTCGGGATTCAGGCGGTTTCAGTTTAACACAAGGGGGAGAAATTGTCAAAAAAGAAATCAGCGGAAAAAAAGCCAGCAATTTGCTTGACAAATCAGACAAAGCGACTACAATATGCACCAATCCACACTTGGAAAAGGGTATTTTCTACCATGCAAACGTATTGCTTGTGTTTGGGGCGGGGTTCGTAAGCGCCGCCCTGTAACCCAATCGGACGACCAGCGACCCTACAGGACGGCCTGCGACCCCGCGTTCTCGTACTTGAGAGAATGCGTGCGGCCTGCGCGCCGTCTTTTGTTGTTTCTTGGGGTCGCTGGTCGTTTCTTTAACAGGAAGTTTGCATGTTGACGACACCCCGCCTTCTCACTCCTACCCGCCTTTTGGGGCGCACTCTGCCCCAAACAACCGGAAACACGCCGCTGCTGCGGCTGGAACGCCTGCAAGCCGAGATCTCACCGCGCGTCCAGTTGCTGGCCAAAGCCGAATGGCACAACCCCAGCGGATCGGTCAAAGCCCGCGCCGCCCTGCACATCCTGCAAAGCGCCATTCAGCGCGGCGACCTGACGCCCCACGGTCAACGCCGCCTGCTCGATTCCACCTCAGGCAACACCGGCATCGCCTACGCCACTTTTGGCGCCTCCATGGGAATTGGCGTCACGCTGGCGATGCCCGCCAACGTCAGCCCGGAGCGCATCGCCTTGCTGCGCACCCTGGGCGCCGAATTGATCCTTACCGACCCGCTGGAAGGCAGCGACGGCGCCATGCTGACCGCCCGCCGCCTGGCCGCGGAAGCGCCCGACCGCTACTGGTATGCCAACCAATACGACAACCCGGCCAACTGGCAGGCCCACTACAAGACGACCGGCCCCGAGATATGGCAGCAAACCGCCGGCCAGGTGACCCACTTCGTCGCCGTCATGGGGACATCGGGCACGCTGATGGGCGTTGGTCGCTTCCTGCGCAGCCGTCACGCAGGGGTGCGCATCATCGCCGTGCAACCTTCCGGGCCTTTCCACGGGTTGGAGGGTATGAAGCACATGGCCTCTTCCTTGCGACCGGCGATCTACCAGCCCGATGTGCACGACGAAGTCATCACCGTCTCAACCGAAGAGGTATACGCCATGACCCGACGGCTGGCCCGCGAGGAAGGGCTATTCACCGGCATGTCCTCCGGCGCAGCCGCGCTGGCCGCCCTCCAGGTTGCCCGCAGATTGGAGGAGGGCGTGGTGGTTACGCTCTTTCCTGACGCCGGATTCAAATACCTCAGCCACGAGGAATTATGGCAAGCATAAAACAGGAGATCTACCTTCCCCGCCGCCTGCTGGCCGCCATCCACACCCACCTGGAAGCTGCCTACCCCGACGAGGGCGCCGGCTTTCTCCTCGGTCGCACCGCGCCGCGGCGCGTTGTGACCGCCATCCTCCCCCTGCCTAACGCAAGGGAAGAGAGCGCCCGTCACAACCGCTATCTCATCCACCCGCAAGATTACCTGCAAGCCGAGCTGGAAGCCGAAGCGCGCGGGCTGACGTTGCTGGGCGTCTTTCATTCCCACCCCGACCACCCCAATCGGCCATCCGAATACGATCGCCAGTGGGCACAGCCTTTCTTCTCCTATCTGATCACCAGCGTCCGCCAAGGGCACGCTGCCGGCAGCCGTTCCTGGCGGCTGCAAGAGGACCGCAGCGCCTTTGTGGAAGAAACCCTGGTCTTTTTGGACAAATAACTTACAATGTTCATGCGGAGGAACGTATGCCAACCATTCGCATCCCCACCCCTTTGCGCGCCTACGCTGCCGGTCGGGCCCGGGTACAGGTCAGCGGCAGCACCGCCGGCCAGGCTTTGCAAGACCTGATCCGGCAGTACCCGGCCCTGCGCCCGCACCTTTTTTCGGCAGATGACCAGCCACGCGCTTTTGTCAACCTCTTCCTCGACGGCAACAACCTGCGCGACTTGCAAGGGATGGACACCCGGCTGCAAGACGACGACGTTTTGCTGCTCATCCCCTCCATCGCCGGTGGACGCATATGACCCTGCCTGACCTCTCTCACGATGAAATTCTGCGCTATTCGCGCCATCTCCTCATCCCCGAAGTGGGGCTGGACGGACAACGCCGCCTGAAGGGCAGTGCTGTGCTAATCGTCGGCGCCGGCGGCCTGGGATCGCCGATCGCCCTCTATCTGGCCGCAGCCGGCATTGGGCGCATCGGCCTGGTCGATTACGATGTGGTGGAAGAAAGCAACCTCCAGCGCCAGGTCATCCACGGCAGCAGCTCTCTGGGCAAGCCCAAAGTAGAATCCGCCCGCCGCCGGATGCTAGACCTCAACCCGGAGATTGAAGTCATCGCGCACGGCGAACCTTTCACCTCGGAAAATGCCATGCGCATCGCCGCTGAATACGACCTTCTCATCGACGGCACAGACAATTTTCCCACCCGCTACCTGTGCAACGACGTTGCCGTCTTTCTCAACAAGCCGTATGTGTACGGGTCTATCTACCGTTTCGATGGGCAGGTCAGCGTGTTCCACGCCCAGGAAGGCCCTTGCTACCGTTGTCTCTTCCCGGAACCGCCTCCGCCCGGGCTGGTGCCTTCCTGCGCCGAGGGCGGCGTCCTCGGCGTTTTGCCCGGAGTCATCGGCACGCTGCAAGCCACCGAGGCCATCAAAATCCTCCTGGGCATTGGTCGCCCGCTCATTGGACAATTGCTGCTGTACAACGCCCTGGACATGAGTTTCGATTACGTGCGGCTGAAGAAGAACCCGCACTGCAAAGTGTGCAGCGCCCAGCCAGAAATCACCGCGCCGATCGACTACGAAGCCTTTTGCGGAGCGCCCGGTTACGAGCACGACGAGGCCTCCGTCGACGACGAATGGGAGATCACCGCCCCGGAACTGGAAAAACGGCTGCGCAGCGGCGCCGCCCTGCGGGTGATCGATGTCCGCGAACCCCACGAATTGCAAATCTCCCGCATCCCAGGCACAGAAAACATCCCCCTGGGCGCGCTCGCCGCCCGACTGTCGGAGCTGGATAGCACCCAGGAGATCGTCCTGGTTTGCAAAAACGGGTCTCGCTCCCTGCGTGCCCTGGAAATGCTCTACAACGCGGGTTTTCGCCGCCTCAAAAACCTGGCGGGCGGCATCAACGCCTGGGCAGAGGAAGTGGACCCAACTCAACCGGTGTATTGACCCCGGCATCTGGCCCGGTTGCCCGCGCAATCGGGCTTTTTTGTTGCCAAATGCCTCTTGTGCTTGTTTTCCTGCTGGCTTTTTGATATAAATCCCTTCAACCCTAGCCCACAGGAGAAACCCATGCTTCGCAACCCGCAAAACCGCGCCCTCATCGGCGCATGGCTGTTTATCGCTGGCGCCGCCCTCGGTTTGTGGCTCTTCGGCGTCAGCACCTGGGCACAATTCGAAGCCAGCCTCTTCGACGCCGACATGACTGGCAACAGCGAACTTTCGTTATCTTGCCCGCGCTTCATCAGCCAGGAAGAAACCGGCTACGCCCGCGTCACCCTGCATAACCCCACAGAAAAAGACCACAACCGCTTCATCCGCACGCACATTAGCGCCGGTTACGTCACCCTGATGCACGAAGACGCCCGCCTGGAAGCCATCCCGGCCGGGGAGAGCCTCGTCCTCAGCTGGCCTTTTGGGGCAGAAGAAGCCGTGTATGGCGGCAAAATGGTCTTCATTCGCAGTTTCGTCGTTGGGCGTGCCCCCCTGCCTTCAGCCGGCGCCGTCTGCGGTGTTTATGTTGTGCGCACCCCCTTTGGCCTCTCCGGCACGGCCTTCATGTGGCTGAGCATCGCGCTCAGCCTGGTGAGCATGGCGGGCGGTTTGTGGCTCTGGCGCCACGCGCATCCCACCGATACCCCCCGCGTCCGCAACCTGCAACGCGGCATGGTCGCGCTGGGCGCCACCATCACCATCGGCCTGGCTTTGATGGTGATCGGCGAATGGTTCTTCGCCGGTATCGCCCTGCTCATCGCTACCTTGCTGGCGCTGGCCCTGCTGACGCCCATCGTCCTGGGATAACCCTCATCGCCTGCCAAAACAGGGGCACAGAAAACACAGGGCTCCCCCGTGGCCTCCGCAGCGCCGTGTGAGCCAAACCTGGCGCTGCGCATCAGGTCCTTTTTACAGCCCGGCTTTTTCCATTGCTGGCGCGCCCCTGGGTCAACGGGGCGGTTGACAATCGTCCGGTTTTACCA
>WGAD01000206.1 GCA_015489255.1 Anaerolineales bacterium
ACGATATGGTTTGCAACGGCTACGAACTGGCCTCCGGCTCCATCCGTATCCACCGCCGCGACATCCAGCACAAGGTCTTCGCGCTGCTGGGCATTTCGGAAGCCGACATGCAGGCCAAGTTCGGCCACATGCTGGAAGCCTTCGAATACGGCGCGCCGCCGCACGGCGGCCTGGCCCCGGGCATCGACCGTCTGGTGATGCTGCTGGCCGATGAACCCAACATCCGCGAAGTGATCGCCTTCCCCAAGAACCAGCAGGCCCGTGATGTGATGGCCGGCGCGCCTTCGCCGGTGACGCCGCAACAGCTGGACGAGTTGCATTTGGTTGTGAAGAGTGAGGAGTGAAGCGATGAGTACACCAATCCATGTTGCCGATATCGCCCAATATGAGGGGCAGGAAGTGACCATCCGCGGCTGGGTTTACAACCGCACCGACAAAGGCAAGCTGACCTTCCTGCTGGTGCGCGATGGCTCCGGCTTTGCCCAGTGCGTGGCCTTCAAAGGTGACCTGGACGAAGCCACATTCGATGCCATTCGCCGCATCCCCCAGGAATCTTCGGTGGTCGTCAGCGGCACCGTCCGCGCCGACAAGCGCGCCCCCGGACTGCCGGGAGGCTATGAAATCGGCATCAGTGGGTTCGAGGTGGTGCAGGCCGCCGCCCTGGATTACCCGATGGCCCTGAAAGAGCACGGCGTGGACTTTGCGCTCGACAACCGTCACCTGTGGATTCGCATGCCCAGCCAGTGGGCGGTGCTGCGCATCCGCGCGACGATTATGCGGGCGATCCAAGATTTTCTGGATGGGCAAGGCTTCCTGCGCGTGGACACCCCCATCCTGACCCCCGCCGCGGCGGAGGGGACGACCACCCTCTTCGAGACGCCGTATTTCGACGAAGGCTTTGCCTACCTTTCCCAATCCGGGCAGCTCTACAACGAGGCCAACATCTTCGCCTTCGGCAAGGTCTATTGCTTTGGGCCGACCTTCCGCGCCGAAAAATCCAAAACCCGCCGCCACCTGACCGAATTCTGGATGGTCGAACCGGAGATCGCCTTCTGCGATCTGGATCAGCTGATGGACCTGGAAGAAGAATTCGTCACCTTCATCGTCCAGCGCGTGCTGGAAACCAACCGCCGCGAACTGGAATACCTGGGACGCGACCTCAGCAAACTGGAAGCCATCAAGCCGCCCTTCCCGCGCATCTCCTACGATGAAGCGGTGCAAATGATCAAGGAAATTCAGGCCGAGACGGACGACCCGGAGAAGAAAGCCCTGCTGAATATCGAGTGGGGGCAGGACTTCGGTTCGCCGCACGAAACCGAGCTGACCAAACGCTTCGACAAGCCCGTCATGGTTTATGGCTACCCGACCGCCGCCAAAGCCTTCTACATGGAACCCTGGCCCGGGCGCCCGGAGGTCTGCAAGAGCGTGGACATGCTGGCGCCGGAAGGCTACGGCGAGATCATCGGCGGCTCGGAACGCATGAGCGACCACGACCTGCTGCTGCAACGCATCCACGAGCACGGCCTGCCGGAAGAAGCCTTCAAGTGGTATCTGGACCTGCGGAAATACGGCAGCGTGCCGCACAGCGGCTTTGGCCTCGGCGTGGAACGCACGGTGGCCTGGATCTGCGGCATCGAGCACATCCGCGAAACCATCCCTTACCCGCGCACCATCAAGCGCGTTTACCCCTGAGCCGCGGCAGATGACAAAACCGTTTCACCGCCTGCGCGTTTTTAAATTGCATGTATAATTGTGACTAGATCACTTAAAAGAATGAGGAGAACAACCCGCAATGAGTCCATCACGCAGCGAGCAAATGGTCAACCGGTTGCGCGATCTGCAAGCAGCCACCCCAGATATCGAAGCCTCCGCCGTGGTTTCGGTCGATGGCCTGATCATGGCCTCCGCCCTGCCAGCCGACGTGGAAGAAGACCGCGTTTCGGCCATGTCTGCCGCCATGCTCAGCCTGGGTGAGCGCATCGCCACCGAGCTGGGACGCGGCACCCTGGAACAGGTGTACATCAAAGGCGACCAGGGCTTCATCGTGCTCACCGCCGTCGGCGAGGAAGCCGTTCTCACCGCCCTGGCGCGGCAAGAAGCCAAACTCGGGCTGGTCTTTTTGGAAATGCGCCGAGCAGCCGAAGACTTACTGCGGCTGGTTGGCTGAGCAAACCTCCCAACCCTTTTCGCTCGGTCCCGCCCTGACGATGGGGAGGCGTATTCTTTGCGCCTCCCCATTCGCATGTGTCCATTCGCTTGCAGGAGTACAGAATGCAAACCTCCCCCAAATACATCTTCTTCACCGGTGGCGTGGTCTCCTCCGTCGGCAAAGGGCTGACCGCCGCCGCCCTTGGCTTAACGCTGAAAGAACGCGGCTTCAAGGTGGGCGTACAAAAGGTCGACCCCTACATCAACGTCGACCCGGGCACCATGTCTCCCTACCAGCACGGTGAAGTATACGTCCTGGACGACGGCGCAGAAACCGACCTCGACCTGGGGCACTATGAACGCTTCATCGATACCAACCTGACCCGCGTCAGCAATTTCACCACCGGTCAGGTCTATGCCGAGGTGATCGCTAAAGAACGCCGTGGCGACTACCTCGGCGGCACCATTCAGGTCATCCCCCACATCACCAACGAGATCAAGCGCCGCGTGGCCCTGGTGGCCAAGACCACCGGCGCAGAGATCGTCCTGGTGGAGATCGGCGGCACGGTCGGCGATATCGAATCGCAGCCCTTCCTCGAGGCCCTGCGCCAGATGCGCAACGAAGTCGGGCGCGAAAACGTCCTCTTTGTCCACGTCACCTGGCTGCCCCACATCGGCGCCACCGGCGAACTGAAAACCAAGCCCACCCAGCATTCGGTGGCCGCCCTGCGCTCGATCGGCATTTCGCCCAATATCATCATCGCCCGCGCCGATCATCCCATTGGCAAAGAATTGCGCGACAAAATCGCCCTCTTTTGCGATGTGGAACGCCAGGCCGTCATCCCCATGCAAACCGCCGATACCATGTACCGTGTCCCCCTCTTGCTGGAAGAAGCCGGCCTGCCCGATCTCATCTTGCAGCAATTCGGGCTGCAACCCCGCCAGCAGCCCGATTGGCAGCCCTGGCAAGACCTGGTGCGCCGCGAACTGCAAACCGACAAGCCGGTGGTCGATATCGCCATCGTCGGCAAATACGTGGAACTGCACGATGCCTACATGTCCGTGCGCGAGGCCGTGCGTCATGCTGCCCTGGCCGCCGGCGTGGAGACCCGCCTGCACTGGCTGCAATCGGTGGACCTGGAAAAAGGCAAGGGTTGGGAAATTCTGGAGCAGGCCGATGGCATCCTGGTGCCGGGCGGGTTTGGGCATCGTGGCATCGAGGGGAAAATCCTGGCGGCGCAATATGCCCGCGAACACAAAATCCCTTATCTGGGGCTATGCCTGGGGATGCAAGTGATGTGCATTGAGTTTGCGCGCAACGTGCTGGGGCTGGAAAACGCCAACTCCAGCGAGTTCGACCACACCACCCCACACCCGATCATCGACCTGATGCTCGATCAGCGCGACATCACCGACATGGGCGGCACCATGCGCCTGGGGCTTTACCCCTGCGTGCTCACGCCCGAAAGCCAGGCCGCCCGCGCTTACGGCTGCCGGGAAGTGCAAGAACGCCACCGCCACCGCTTCGAATTCAACAACGCCTACCGCCAGGATTTTGAAGCCCACGGGATGGTTTTTTCTGGCCTGTCGCCCGATGGCCGCCTGGTGGAAATCGCCGAAGTGGCCGACCACCCTTTCATGGTCGGCAGCCAGTTCCACCCGGAATTTCTCTCGCGCCCGATGCGCCCCCACCCGCTCTTCCTGGGTTTCATCAAGGCCGCCCGCAAGCATGGAGGCAACCACCATGAAGAACGTTGACATCGCCTTCATCGGCCCGGGAGTGATGGCCGAAGCCATGCTGACCGCCCTGCTGCGCGCCGGCGGCCTCCGGGCGGAGAACATCCGGGTCAGCGGCCCGCGGGCCGCCCGCGTGGATGCCCTGGCCGCCCGTTACGGCGTCCAGCCCTTCACCGACAACCGCGCTGCCTGCGCCGGCGCCGACGTCGTCGTCTTGGCCGTCAAACCACAGCAGCTGGACGCCGTCTTGGCCGACCTGGCCGGCGCCATCCCGCCCCGGGCGCTGGCGCTGTCGATCATCGCCGGCGCCTCGCTCGAAAAAATCAGCCGCGGCCTGCGCCACCCGGCCATCGTCCGCGCCATGCCCAACACCCCGGCCCGCATCGGCGCCGGCATCACCCTCTGGATGGCGACCGAGGCCGTCTCTCCCACTGGGCAAGCCCGGGCGCGCGAACTACTGGCCGCCCTGGGCAGCGAGATTCAGGTGCAGGAGGAAAAATACCTGGACATGGCGACCGCCCTCTCCGGCACCGGCCCGGCTTACGTTTTTCTCTTCATGGAAGCGATGATCGACGCCGGCGTGCACATGGGCTTCCCCCGCCGCATCGCCGAACAACTGGTGACCGAAACCCTGCTCGGCTCGGTGGCCTTCTACCGCCAGCAAGAAAGCCACGTGGCCGCCCTGCGCAACCAGGTGACCTCTCCCGGCGGCACCTCCGCCGAGGCCCTCTACTACCTGGAAAAGGCTGGTTTTCGCACGGCCATTTCGCGGGCCATTTGGGCCGCTTACCAACGTTCGCTGGAATTAGGTTCAACAGCAGAAGGTGTCCATATTCCCAACGGCGAGGCTTAAAAACCGCCCCGGCAGGCACAAGGCGCCAACCCTGCGCGCAGACGGCGCGCTTCCAGTTTTCCACCCCGATGGGTAAAAGTGGATTATACTGAAGCCAACCGCAGATGGACAAGGAGTGTGCTATGGATACGACAATCGTGAGCCTTTCCGCGCTGGAGATCCTGGATTCGCGCGGCAATCCCACCGTGGAGGTGGAAGCGATCCTGGCCGATGGCTCTTGGGGGCGGGCCGCCGTCCCTTCGGGGGCCTCGACCGGCGTCCACGAAGCCCTGGAACTGCGCGACGGTGACAAAGCCCGCTACGGCGGCAAAGGCGTTCAGCAGGCCGTCCGCAACGTCAACGAGACGATCGCCGGCGTTTTGGTCGGCTGGGACGCCACCGATCAGCGCGGCATTGACCTCACCCTGCTGGAGCTGGACGGCACGGAAAACAAAGGCAACCTGGGCGCCAACGCCATCCTGGGCGTCAGCCTGGCGGTTGCCAAGGCCGCCGCTAACGCCCTCGGTCTGCCCCTGTATCGCTACATCGGCGGCGTCCACGCCCATGTGCTGCCCGCGCCGATGATGAACATCCTCAACGGCGGCGCCCACACCGGCTGGCAATCGACCGACATGCAGGAATTTATGATCATGCCCCTGGGTGCGCCCTCCTTCCGCGAGGCCCTGCGCTGGGGCAGCGAGATCTACCACACGCTGAAAACGGTACTCAAAGCCAAAGGCTACGCCACCCTGGTCGGCGACGAGGGCGGCTACGCGCCGGCGCTCAAATCTAACGCCGAGGCCATCGAAATCATCCTCGAAGCCATCGCAAAGGCCGGCTACAAGCCGGGAGAAGAAGTCGCCATCGCCCTCGATCCGGCCACTTCGGAGCTGTACGAAGACGGCCTGTATAACCTGCGGCGCGAGGGAAAGAAACTGACCAACGCCGACATGGTGGCCTACTGGAAGGACTGGGTTGAACAATACCCGATCGTCTCCCTGGAAGACGGCCTGGCCGAAGACGACTGGGAAGGCTGGCAGCTGCTCACCCGCGAACTAGGCGACAAGGTGCAGCTGGTCGGCGACGACCTGCTGGTGACCAACCCGGCCCGCGTGCAGCGCGGCATCGATTTGCAGGCCGCCAACGCCCTGCTGGTCAAGGTCAACCAGATCGGCTCGCTGAGCGAAACCATCCAGGCGGTTTCGCTCTGTCAGCGCGCCGGCTGGAACGCCGTCGTCTCGCACCGCTCGGGCGAAACCGAAGACGCCACCATCGCCGACCTGGCCGTAGCACTCAACACCGGGCAGATCAAAACCGGCGCGCCGGCACGCTCGGATCGGGTTGCCAAGTACAACCAGTTGCTGCGCATCGAAGCCGAACTGGGCGATGAAGCCGAATACGCCGGCTGGCAGCCCTTCCGTCGTCACGCCGCCCACTGAGGGCCAGGCAACATCCGCCAACGGGCTTTTGGCGCAACGCCAGAAGCCCGTTTTTTCATTCCCTGAATTTGCCCGCCCCGTTCGTTAAAATACTTGACAAATCTCCTTGCTCTGATAAGATATTAACGCCCATTCAGGCAAAAATCACCTTATGAGCACCTATTTTCCTCACGCCTACCAACTCAATGTTAAGAATATAAACAAACTGGCTGCGCTAGACCTGATCCGCTTCAGCCCAGGAGGCGTTTCGCGCGCAGCCCTGGCGCAGCAGCTGGGCATTTCGCGCGCAGCGGTGACGGCCATCGTCAAGGATCTGCTGGAACAAGGGTTGATCCTGGAAAGCCCTCCCCGCAGCGAGGGGGCCGGTCGTCCGCCCATCATGCTGCAAATGAACCCCCGGCGCGGCCATGTCTTGGGGGTAGATATGGGTGCCACGCACCTGCGCATCACCCTCGCCGACCTGGGCGCCCGGGTGGTGCAGGAAGAAGAACACCCCTTCGACATCACCCGCGGGCCGGAAACCAGCCTCGATCTGCTCAACCGGCGCCTCCGCGCCTTGCTGGAGCGCGCTGGCCTGGCCGCCAACCAGGTGGCCGCCCTCGGCGTGGGCGTCCCCGGGCCGGTGCGCAGCGCCGAGGGGATGGTGCTCGCTCCGCCTATCATGCCCGGCTGGGACCGGTACCCCATCCGCGAATCGCTGATGTCCACCTGGAAGATGCCCGTCATGCTCAACAACGACGCCGAACTGGGCGCCCTGGGCGAATGGGCCTATGGCGCCGGGCGCGATTTCCGCAACGTGGCCTTCATCAAAATCGGCACCGGCATCGGCGCCGGTCTCATCCTCGACAACCGCATCTACCAGGGCGCCAACGGATCCGCCGGCGAGATCGGGCACATTACAGTGGAAGAAAACGGCCCGCAATGCCAGTGCGGCAATTACGGCTGCCTCGAAGCCCTGGCCGGCGGGCGGGCGATCGCCGAACAGGCGCGCGCCCTGGTCGCCCGTGGC
>WGAD01000207.1 GCA_015489255.1 Anaerolineales bacterium
CCGTCACCAGGCCCCAGGCCGTCCAGGCGCCGCCTGCCCACAAGAGGCCGTTTTTCTCGTTGAGAGGGCGCCTCATCGCCACGGTCGCCAGGCAAAGGGCCGCCAGCCAAAGCCAGGCTGTCAATAGGCGCCCCCAGGACAACGATTGAGGCGCCAAATATGCGGCCAACGCCCCACCCCAAACGGCCAGCAAGGCCGGCAAAGCCAGCTGTGCATCAGCCTTCACCGCGCCCTCCCAGCAAGCGACGCAAATCGCGGTAGTGGATCTGGTTATGGCGGTAAATCATCTTGATCATTTCCTCCAGGGTGGTTTCGCCCAAAAACGGGTGCCGACCGCGCGCGGCCAGGTCTTCCGGGCGGAGCGCCGCAACCCAGGCGGCCGTTTCTTCGCGGGCGCGGACGTAGTCCACCAGCAGGGCTTCCGGCACACGGTCGGACAGGGCGCGCACTTGCGTTTGGTTATACGCATCGATGGAGAAATCGGGAGAGGCGCCCCCTTCTCCCGCCAGGACGTTTTTCAGCAAGGCCAAAAAACCGCGTTCACTGGCGACGAAATGCGCCAGCACATCGCGCACCTGCCAGGTCACCCCGTCGGTATAGACCGATCGTTGCCAGTCTGCCGGCGACAAGGCAGCAAAAAAGGCTTTCATTTTTTCGCCTTCCGCGCGCAAACGGCGCGCTAAAAAATCGGGAGTAGCCATTGCAACTCCTTTCACAGCCAATCGTAGCCGGCGGCCACCGTCAACACCTGGCCGGTCACCGCTTCAGCTTCCAGCAGATAATCGAGCGCAGCCGCTATTTCCGTCTCTTTTACCGGACGTTTTCCCGGCAGCCTGTCTAGCAAGCGCGCCCAGGTTTCCAGCGGCAAGTCCTCTGAAGGGAAGACCAACCCCGGCGCCAGGGCGTTGACCCGGATATCTGGCGCCAGGGCGCGCGCCAGCAAGCGGGTCAGCGTCTCCAGCCCGGCCTTGCTGACCACATACGCCGGGTATCCCGTCCAGGTTTTGCGCGCGCCCACGTCGCTGACGTTCAGGATCAATCCTCCAGCGGACATGCGCGCCGCAGCGCGCTGGGCACAGAGGAAGGGCGCCCGCAGGTTGAGGGAGAGGGTTGCGTCCCAGCTGGCGGCGTCCAGCGTGCGCAGATCGCCGGCGGGCATCTCCGCCGCCGAGTTAATCAGCACCGCCAGCGGTAGTTCCAGTTCGTCCACTCGCCAAAACAGGGTTTCTATTGCCTCTGGCTGCCGCAAATCCGCGGATTGCGTCCAGGCAGCAACGCCCTGCGCGCGCAGATCGGCAGCCAATTGTTCTGCCGCCTTTTGCGAGCGGTGATAATGGATCAACAGGGCGTACCCACGCGCTGCCAGCCGTTCGACAAACACCCGGCCCAAACGATGGGCGCCGCCCGTGACCAGCGCCAGTTTTGCGTTCATGCTCTCTGTTTTACCACAAAAAACAAACGCTGCATCCTGCGATGCAGCGTTGGGCAAGGGCCGCACAGCCTCAGCGGCGGAAAAGGTTAGATAGGAAGAACCACAAATTGGCCGGTCTTTCTGCCAGGCGGCGCACAAAATACGGATACCACTGGCTGCCATAAGGAACATACACGCGCACAGGGTAACCATCGCGCACCAGGCGCTCTTGCAAATCGCGGCGAATGCCGTAAAGCATTTGAAATTCCAGGGCTGCGCGCGGCAGGCCAACCCGGGCCGCATATTCTTCCGCGTAGCGAATACGGTTTTCATCGTGCGTGCCCAGGGCCGGGATGGGCGGGATGCGCCCGTCTGCGCTCACTGGCGGCGAACCGGCGGCCAGCGCGCCGTCGATCAGCAGGCGGGTCAGGCGGTCGAAGTTGGCGTCCACATCTGCTTTTTTCGGGTAGGCCAGTTGCGGCGGTTCTTTGTAGGCGCCCTTCACCAAGCGGAAGCGCGCCCCTTCGCGCAAGAGCTGCCGGACATCTTCTTCCGTGCGGTACAGATAGGACTGCACCACCAAACCGATATTCTCCAGCCCCTTGGCGCGCATCGCCCGCCACAAGGCAAAAGTTTTGTCGGTGTAGGGGGTGTCTTCCATATCGATCCGCACCCAGTTGTTCATCTCTTGTGCCCGGCGCAAGATCATTTCCAAGTGGCTGGCGCATAAATCTTCATCCAGTTCCAACCCGATCTGAGTCAATTTGATCGACACATTGGCGCGCACCCCGGCGGTTTCAATCGCCTCCAGCAAGGCCAGGATGTCTTCCGTCGCCTGGCGTGCCTCTGCCGGGGTGGTTGTATGCTCTCCGAGATGATCCAGCGTGACGTTGATGCCGCGGGCGTTCAACGCGCGCACCACGCGCAGGGCATCGGCGATCGTCTCTCCGGCCACAAAGCGGGAAGCCGCCCGCCAGGCAAACTTCCAGCCAGTGACCAGGTTTTGTGCCCAGGCGGCTTTTGATAGGTAAATCAACAACGAACGAAGCATACCTCTCTCCTGTTTTCCTTGCAGGTTTCAACCTCCGTGGGCGCTCCAGCAATGCCGCCTGGCGGCCACCTTTCGCCAATATCCACGCCTCCGCAGGCGCCGCCCGCTCGAGAGCGGCCCACAGTGCAAAAGGCCAGGCGGCCCACCTTCGGGCGCCTCTGCCCTCATTCTAGCACAAGGAAGAGGGCGACGATATGTTATACTCTGCCGAAAAGGCAGGAACAGGATGAACGTCACACGCTATCGCCAATATGCCTGGGGAGC